>NZ_JAUBPE010000032.1:0-71769 GCF_036700565.1 Microcoleus pseudofavosus SVA1_A4 | reverse complement strand
GGGATTTTAAAGTCCCAAAAGCCTTTCGATCCAACTTATTTACTTGCTACCCCTTGACATATCAAGACAGTATCTACCAACCACTTTTCGGTGTTCGATCGCATATTAGACTTGCATGGCATTCAATCGCTATCAATTCTTGAAATTATCTGTGTTTATCTGTGTTTATCTGCTTAAAATCGGCGGTTTAGGTATCGATTTAATTGTCGATTATTTTCGCCGATCGCCCAATTTGCGGTAAACTTCCCTCAAATCAACTTGATGGTGAGCCAAGGCAACCAAAGCGTGATAAAATAAATCCGCAACTTCTCCAGCAATTCCATCTTTGTCGTCATCTTTGCAAGCCATCACCACTTCCGCCGACTCTTCGCCAATCTTCTTGAGAATCTTGTTGTCGCCGCCCTCGAACAACTTGCAAGTATAAGAAGTTTCGTTAGGATTGTCGCGCCGATCGCAAATCACGTCAAATAATTGAGATAACATATCCCCCGGCGGCGCTTGAATTTCCCCATCAACTTGGTGAAAACAACTTCTTTCTCCCGTGTGACAAGCAATATCTCCGACTTGTTCGACTGTCACCAGCAAAGCATCGCTGTCGCAGTCGTAACGCAGCCCTTTGACATTTTGAACGTGTCCCGAAGTCGCTCCTTTCGGCCACAACTCGGAACGAGAACGACTCCAGAACCACGTCTGTCCGGTTTCGAGGGTTTTTTGCAGCGATTCCCGATTCATCCACGCCATCATCAACACTGTACCGTCTAAGTAATCTTGGACGATCGCCGGCACTAAACCGCGATCGTCGTAACGGATCTTTTCAATTGGGATCGATCGGCTCAAACTCGATAAATCTGTAGTAGACATAATTTTATTTCAACTATGTAATATACATTAACGCTTTCCTGTCGGATATTTTTTTTTATTCACCGCAGAGAACGCAGAGGACGCAGAGGAAGAGAAGAGAGGAGATTGAGGAAGTGATGGACAAATTGTCAAGAACTATTTTACAAAAAATTACACTTTATGGCGATTCCCTACGGGATAGCTTCGCTTCACGGTGCTAGTGCGACAAAGCCTAAAAAACCCAAGCTAGTATTGCTATTCATTGGTTTGTACCCTAAAATCTACTAGAATAGTTTCTTTGAATAGACCTAACCTTTATGCTGAACTGGCTATAAAATTATTCTACCAACAACAGACATTCACTAAGGAGAAAACATTGGTTTCCACAACCTTGAAAACCACCAAATCAGAAGAAATCTTTGCCGCCGCCCAGAAGTTGATGCCCGGTGGCGTCAGTTCCCCCGTCCGCGCCTTCAAATCCGTAGGCGGACAGCCCATCGTCTTTGACAGGGTAAAAGGAGCTTACATTTGGGATGTTGACGAAAACCAATACATCGACTACGTAGGCACTTGGGGCCCGGCTATCTGCGGCCACGCCCACCCGGAAGTCATCAAAGCCCTTCGCGAATCCTTAGAAAAAGGTACCAGTTTCGGCGCACCGTCGCTGTTGGAAAACGTGCTCGCCGAAATGGTCATCGATGCCGTTCCCAGCATTGAAATGGTGCGATTTGTCAATTCCGGCACCGAAGCCTGCATGGCCGTTTTGCGGCTGATGCGAGCTTTCACCGGACGCGACAAACTGATTAAATTTGAAGGCTGCTATCACGGGCACGCCGATATGTTCCTGGTGAAAGCAGGTTCCGGCGTCGCAACTCTGGGCCTTCCCGACTCTCCGGGCGTGCCGAAATCCGTTACCGCCAACACCCTCAACGCTCCGTACAATGACTTAGAAGCAGTAAAAGCTTTATTTGCCGAAAATCCGGGCGAGATAGCAGGCGTAATTCTCGAACCAGTGGTGGGGAATGCCGGTTTTATTACCCCGGATGCAGGTTTTCTCGAAGGTTTGCGGGAAATTACCAAAGATAACGGTGCTTTGTTGGTGTTTGATGAAGTAATGACCGGTTTCCGCATCGCCTACGGCGGAGCTCAGCAAAAATTCGGTGTCACCCCGGATTTAACAACTTTGGGTAAAGTTATCGGCGGCGGTTTGCCGGTGGGAGCTTACGGCGGACGGCGCGATATTATGGGGATGGTTGCTCCTGCTGGGCCGATGTATCAAGCGGGTACGCTTTCGGGAAATCCTTTGGCGATGACTGCTGGGATTAAAACTTTGGAATTGCTGCAAAAACCGGGCACTTACGAACAGTTGGATAAGATTACCAAAAAACTGTCCGACGGATTGCTAAAAATTGCTAAGGAAGCCGGACACGCGGTTTGCGGCGGGCAAATTAGCGGGATGTTTGGCTTGTTTTTTGCGGCAGGCCCGGTTCACAATTACGATGATGCGAAGAAGTCGGATTTGACGAAGTTCAGCCGTTTTCACCGGGGAATGTTGGAGCACGGTATTTATTTGGCTCCTTCGCAGTTTGAGGCGGGATTCACTTCTTTGGCTCATACTGAGGAAGATGTCGATCGAACTTTGGCTGCTGCTCGCGAAGTGATGGGCAGTATTTAGTTGGCAGTTGGCAGTTGGCAGTTGACAGTTGACTGTTGACTGTTGACTGTTGACTGTGCAGACTGTTGAATTTTCTGGAATCTCCAATCTCAAATCGATTGACTGTTGAGTGTTGGCATTTGTTATTTAGTTATCAGAAAAACTATGTCTCAACCAGAAACGAACCAACCGACTATAACCATGCCACCCCAGCTTGCAATGCTGCAAATGGCATCGGGTTACTGGGTTTCCCAATCAATCTATGTGGCGGCAAAGCTTGGTATTGCTGACTTGTTAAAAGATAGCCCAAAAAGTTGCGATGAACTAGCCACTGCTACAGGAACAAACGCCCGCTCGCTCTATCGACTCTTGCGAGCGCTGGCAAGTCTGGGGGTTTTTGCTGAGACTCAACCGCATCACTTCACCCTAACACCTGTTGCTGCTTGTCTTCAAACCGACGTTCCCGGATCGCTTCGTGCGTTGGCAATCATGCTAGGTGAGGAAAACTATCGAGCGTGGGGTAACTTGAGGCATGGCGTACAGACGGGAGGTAGCCCTTTTGAGCAAGTATATGGCATGAATATCTTTGAGTACTATGCTCAAAACCTAGAGCCGGCAAAAATTTTTGATGAAGCAATGACTAATTTCTCAGCGCTTAAGAGTGCTGCGATCGCTGCCAGCTACGACTTTTCCTCCATTCAAACGTTAGTTGATGTAGGAGGCGGACAGGGACTTCTGATTGCCTCAATTCTCAAGTCCAACCCCACAATGAAAGGTATTCTATTCGATCGACCGTATGTAATCGAAAACGCAAAGCCTTTCATCGAAGCGGAAGGAGTCTTAGAACGCTGCCAACTGGCTGCGGGTAACTTCTTTGAGTCTGTGCCTGAAGGGGGCGATGCGTACATTCTCAAACACATTATTCACGATTGGGATGATGAGAGGGCGATCGCAATTCTCAAGCAATGTCACAAGGTAATGCCTGCAAACGGCAAAGTGTTAGTAGCCGAACAGGTTATTCCACCGGGTAATGAACCCTTTATGGGCAAGTTACTTGACCTGAATATGCTGGTAATGGCTCCCGGTGGTTGCGAACGTACACAAGCGGAGTATAGAGCGCTTTTTGAAACGGCAGGATTCAAGCTCACAAGAATTGTTCCCACACAGGAGGAGGTGAGCATAATTGAAGGAATTCGAGTGTAAACCCAAACCTCCCAACTTGAATAAGCAGATATATCGCTCGCTAAAATTACTGCTTCCCAGGCCGATCCCGCTCGCAATAATTAATTCGATCGCTATTTCTTGCCGCCGCAAGCAGCTAACTTTTTCCGATCGCATAAATCTTGAAACATTAAATCTGCTATTGATTCATAAGTGCGTAGGTTGGGCTCTTGGAACGAACTCTCCGTTTCACTCCGCCCAACATTTTCGCTACAATTTTCCTTAACTCAACCGTATTGCGTTATACAGCATATTCCAGGTTCATGAAGTACAGCAGCTATATTGTGTGGTGTTAATCTGTAGGGTGCGTCGCTGCGAGATATTGGATAAAACTTGCTCGCCGGACGGGTGGCGACGCACCTTACACGGGCGATCGCAAGATTTTGTGTACTACATATACATGGAATATGCTGTATATTTGGACGGTCGCACGCTCTGTATGATTCCGATTTAACCGGATTTGATATTACATCCGAAGAAAGCGAATCCGTTGTCGAACTTCCCTCTTCTTGGTAAAAAATCACTCATTGAGAAATTCACCTTCACAGATAATCGAGTCTCTGTTCTCCAAATCTTCTTGACTCCAGACCGAGTTTAATGCTGCCGAACTTAAGGAAGTTGAAATTGTATTGTTTAATGTGGTGTTGTAGTATTCTGCCGCATTATTAAGTTCCACCTGCGGCGCTTCCTTGAAGTAGGAATTAATATCAGGCGTGCACCGCTGGGCTTGGTAGTATAAATAAGATTCAGCATTAATGCACATTACGTGGTAAAAATCCTTATTTGCCGCTGGAATATCTCCGAGTTTATACAGCGCTAAACCCCGGTTGAGATAAGCTTTAACATAGTTCGGATCGAGTTCCACTGCTTTGTCAAAGTCTTCAATTGCAAGCTGCATTTGTTTTAATTTGTAGCGAACGCAACCTCTGTTATAATACGCATAAACATTGTTTGGATCGATGCCGAGTGCAGTGTTGTAATCGGCGATCGCCTGCGTATTGTCTCCTAATTGGTGGTAAGAAAGACCGCGATTTATGTAAGCTTTGATATATCTAGGATTCAACCGCAGCGTTTCGTTAAAGTTCTCCGTTGCTGCCTCTTTTTCTCCCAAAAGGTAGTAAGCGCGCCCCCGGTTGTAATAGGTTTTATAATTGTGGGAATTGATAGATATAGCTCGATTGTAGTCTTCAATTGCTTCTTCGTAATTTCCTAAATTAGCAAGTACGAGTCCCCGGTTGTTGTAGATAGCGTGGCTGTCAGGCTTGCTTGCTAAAGCGCGGTTGAGATCGTCAATGGCTTTTTCGTGTTCTCCGAGATGTCGCCAAGCATTGCCTCGATTCAAGTATGCCTCGAACAAATTAGGATTGATATCTAATGCTTGACTGAGGTCTGCGATCGCTTTTTGGTAGTCTTTCATGTAATAGTAAACCAAGCCGCGATTGTTATAGGCTTTGGCATCGGCGGGATTGACTTGCAGTATCCGATCGAAGTCTTCGATCGCCGCTTTGTAGTTTCCTTTTTTTGCACTATGCAAACCGCGTTTGGAAAAATGTTTGAGGTTCAATTGTTTGAGGTTCATAGGTCAACTTTCAGGATTGCTTGATGCTGGGAATTGATTCCTTTGCACTGAGTGTTGAGTTCGACAGGCGTTAATCTGTTGAAAGAGCATCCACCTGCACCCACAGTAACTCTTGATTTATTCCAGGAAATCTACCCGAAACAGGATTTTAGGTCGATCTTAACAGCAGTTAAATCCTGGTGAAAGAGGCTGCATCTCGGCTGGATTTACTTCGTCGGTTCGATTGTTTACCCGACGATCGGCTTTCGCTTAAAAGTCTAGCTTTATTTGGTACTCTGTGTCGCTTGATGCGGCTGCGCGAGGCTCGATCGCCAAATGCAGTTCCTGACAGCTACTCGGTATAAATTGTTGCCGGGACTCCTGGCGAGTAAACTTTATATCTTTTGGAGAAACTTGGTCTCAGTATTTCCCGCAACACATCTCTACAAACTTTTATTGCTTAATTACCGATTGATTTCCTCTTCCACATAAACAGTCAACTTCTCCAAATCTGGAAGTTCGATCAATTCTTGTTCCTTTTCCTTAACCGACACGGGCATCATCACAGGTTGACGGTGTTCGATCCAGCAACTCGCCAGAGGCAAAGTTTGTTCCAAATCTTCCAAAGGCCTCGGAATTACCATCACCGCGTTCAACTCGCCAATGCGCTCAGCTTCGTACATCCCCGCTTCTACCGCTACTGCTACATCTGCAACTGCACCGCGAATAATTGCCGTGCACAAACCGGCGCCTATTTTCTCGTAGGCAGCCAAGTGTACGTCTGCGGATTTGAGCATAGCATCGCAAGCGCCGACCATTGCCGGAAATCCCCGCGTTTCGAGCAAACCGATCGCCTGATTGCTCAGCCGAGAATAACTGCCGCTTTCGGACAGTTGAGTCAGGCGAAAGCCGATCGGCAAAACCACTTCCAAATTAGCCAAAGGCCTAGCAATCACCAACTTAGAAACAAACTGCCCGAACTGTTCGGCAGTCTGAGCTCCAGCTTCCACAGCCAAACGCACATCCGAAATTCTGCCCCGGACGATCGCCGTACAGTGACCGGAACCTATTTTTTCATATCCTACTAAAATCACCCCTGCCGACTTCAGCATCATGTCAGCAGTCCCGACAATTGCCGGAAAACTCTTGGTCGATACCAAACCCAAAGCAGTGTCTTTGAAGTATTCCTGGCGCTGCGATCGCTCGGGGTGACTGTTACGATCTGTTTGTCCGTCCATCTTCTATTACCTTTAGAAACTTCCCAAAATAAAAATTTGTTGATAGTTTTAGTTTCTCAGATGAGAAGACAGACTGCACGAGCTACAAGACACTGATTGCTGCTGCAAGGCCTGACAAATTGCTGAGCTACCAATAATATGAGATTACCTATTTATATTTGATCTTTCTGCCTTCAGCATAGCTGCCTTTTGCCGAAATGACGGCTACCCGGAACCGTCCGATAAAGTTTGACCGTTTTCCTCCGATCGATTAAAAGCTTGTCGGTGCGGAAACAGCGTTCCCAGCAGCCGATTGATGTGAGCTTGGCCGTACAGAATAGTTGGCGTTTCCCCTGGTTGGGGGGGTTGCTCTGCGGTGGATTCCGGCACTGCTTCGGGAGTCTCCGGCGCCGTTTGAGGCTGTGTTTCGGCGGGTTCTGGCGGCTCGATCGGTCGATCGACTGGTGGCGTAGTGGCTGCGACGGTTTCCGGTGGTGCGGCTTCTGCGACAATTTGGCGGCTGCTGTCTCCGATGAGAGAACCGGCAGGCAAAATTTGCATTTGAGCTATACAAGGATCGATCAGCGTCGTCCCGGCGCCAATACAGGCATTTGCCCCGATCGTCCCCGCACCTACCACCAGCACCCCTGCACCCAAAATAACGCCCGCCCCAATGTCCAGATTACCTTCACGGGCGTGAATGATAACTCCCATACCGATACACGCACCGGGGGCGATCGAGATCCGGCTGCCCGGATCTGCTTGCAGGATGACTCCTGGGGCGATCGCCGCACCCTCATTCACAACTACATCGCCACTCATCAAAATCTGAGAGTTGCTACTTAATTGCAGTGGCGATAAATACATTCGACTTCACCATGAAAGGAGCTATTTTTTTCGATAAAAGGACTTTAAATTATGGGTTTTTTCGACTGATAAATTTAACCATGTCAATCTAAGAAACGATAATTTACTAATACTGAGAAGCTTGATGCTTTAACGTTTTATAGAAACTTTCAGAAGATTCTAGATTTTGACCAACATTTCTCAATCGAGCTTTATAACTATCTCAAATTCAACTTCAATCCGCTGGGGTTTCTCCCGTTGGCCCCTGTGCGAGGGCTTAACGGGAGAAACAGGCTAATTACCAGGCAAATTAAGGTCGTTGGATAATTTCTTCGAGTACCCGGCGCTTGGCCTTGGAGTCGATACCCAGCAAGCGGACGTACTCGCCGCTGTGTTCTTTGAGACAGCTTTCGAGGGCGGAAATCACTTCGGATTCGCGGTTGGATGCGATCGGCGCGCAACTGCTCCAAGAACCGGTGCGGAAACGGCGCGCGTCGGCGTGTTCCGAGCCAATTTTGTAGCCTTGGGAGAGCAGGTTGCGGATTTGGTCGATCGTCTTGCCGGTCAAACTTCCGCTGCTGGGCGCCGAACCAGTCGTCGTGGCTTTGTATCCCGATGTTGCTGCCGGCTTAGATGTTGCTGCCGGCTTAGCCGATTGACCAACCGGGCCGTCGGGACGCTGAATAATTTCTTCAACTATGCGCCGCTTAGCTTTCGGGTCAATCCCGATCAAGCGCACGTACTCGCCCGGGTACTCGTTCATCACAGCTTCCAAAGCGGCGATCGCCTCAGATTCGTTTCTGACTTGCAGCGAAGCCCCGCTTTGCCAAGAACTGGTGCGGAAGCGGCGCGCGTCGGCGTGTTCCGTCCCCACCTTGTAGCCTTGAGCTAGCAAGCCGCGAACCTGAGCCACGGTTTCGGCACTCAATTTTCCGCTTGACACGGAACCGCTATTGTGGTGTGAAGCTTGTTGTGCAACTTTACCGTTAGATTGGTGAGTTTTCGCACCGTTAGAACCGTTAGAGCCGTTGTCTCCCGGTCTTTGGACGATTTCTTCTAGTACGCGGCGCTTGGCTTTGGTGTCAATCCCGATCAAGCGGACGTATTCTCCTTGGTGCTGGGCCATGCAAGCTGACAAAGCCGCGATTACTTCAGAGTCGCGCTTTGAGGAAATCGGGCCGCAAGTGCGCCAAGAACCGGTCCGGAAGTGTCGCACGTCGGCGTGTTCGGCTCCCACGCTGTATCCTTGAGCTAGTAAATTGCGGATGCTATCGGCAAGAGTTGAACTCAATTGGGTGCCGGCATTGGTAGAATATTTGGTTTGAGTCATATTGGAGTTTTTAGTTTGCTCGTTGCGAATTGGTGCTAGACAGGCGATGTTCTCAGCGCAGCGATAACCCGTTCTCAGAGCGTCATTGATGCCGATGACATGGGTCGCAAATTTAACGTCAGAATCTAGAACGTCAGGCAAGCGATCGGCTTGTTGCTGATTAGTGATGATGGCTCCCGAAGGTATATACTTACCGGGGGGAATCTCGACATCTTGAATTAGTACGTGCATCATGACAATGCAGCCCTTTCCTACTCTGGCATTGAACACCGTAGAGCGAAAGCCGATAAAGCAATCGTCGCCTACGTATGCCGGGCCGTGAATTAAACTCATGTGGGTGAGGGAAGTATTTTTCCCCACCCACACAGAATAGGACTTGCTGTCGTCTCCTGTGACTCGGCCTTGTTCTAGGCCGTGAATCACTACTCCGTCTTGAATGTTGCTTCCTTGTCCGATATAAAAAGGAGTGCCTTCATCGGCGCGGATAGATGTCCCGGGGGCAATCATCACATTAGAACCGATATGCACATCCCCAATAATGTTAGAAAAGGAATGTACGAAGGCGGTGTCGTGAATTTTAGGCTCAGCCAAGTTTTTCGACCAAGGCGTCGGGGGAGCCGCAACGTTGCGGACTGCCATAAATTAAGTTCTCCTAAGCTGAAAAATCTTTTTGTTAGTTGTTAGTTGTCAACTGTTCACTGTTAGCTGTTCACTTTTCACTGTCAACTGTCAACTGTTCACTGTTAGCTGTTCACTGTTCACAGCCAACTGTCAACTGTCAACTGCCAACTGCCAACTAGCGGTACGGGTCGTCTTTTTTACTGTAAATGAGGCGATTTTCTACATTGACAGTATCTATAATGCCTACTACCAGAGCATCGATCGGACGGTTTTCGCTTCCGGGCGCGATCCGGGCTGCGCTGCCTCGGGTCACTAAGACCCATTCATCGATACCAGCACCCACACAGTCAGCGGCTACCTCATATCCGGGAACTGGGGAACCTTCCTCATCGATGAATTGCAGCAGTAGAAATTTCGATCCTCTGAGTGTCGGCTCTTTTTGGGTACTGACAACTGTGCCGAGAACTTTGGCCATTTGCATTTTAGGTAATAGGTAATAGGTAATTGGTAACTGTCATTTTTACACTGTCACTTGTCTTTTTTTTAATTAGCTTTACTCAGTCCGCTGTCCGCCGTTTAGAGTTCTTCGTCTAGTAACTAATGAATGACTAATGACTAATGACTAATAACCAATATCCCATGCCCTCCTCAATTAAAAATTAAAAATGCTAAATCAAAAACATCGCGATTTTTAATTTTTAATTTTTAATTACCTAATGCCCCTTTGCCGATCGCCTATCTTACGATCTGTTGAGTGGGCGAATGCCGCTGACGCCTTCGCGGAACTGTTCTACAGCTTCGGTGTAGCGAATGGGCAGCACGTACTCCAAGTTTTCGTGAGGCCGAGCGATAATGTGGGTGGACATCACTTGTCCGCCGTTAACGCGCTTCACCGACTCTACTCCAGCGGCGACGGAAGCTTGCACTTCCGAGACATCTCCTCTTACAATGACTGTAACGCGAGCGCTACCGATTTTTTCGTAGCCTACCAAGGTGACGCGGGCGGCTTTGACCATCGCGTCAGCAGCTTCTACCACTGCGGGGAAGCCTAGGGTTTCGATCATGCCAACTGCAATTGCCATTGGTTTTACTCCTGATTGAATATTTGGGGAACTAAACAGTTAATTTTGGACGTTCGCACAAATTTTCGTCAAACGAAATTTCTGTGCGCTAAGAAATTAGTAGCCTCGGAACTGTTCTACTGCTTCTGTATATCGAATCGGCAGAACGTATTCTAGGTTTTCGTGGGGACGAGCGATGATGTGGGTAGACACGACTTCTCCGCCGTTCACCCGCTTGACAGATTCCACTCCTGCTGCTACTGAGGCTTGGACTTCCGACACGTTGCCGCGCACAATTACGGTGACGCGGGCGCTGCCGATTTTTTCATAGCCCACGAGGGTAACGCGAGCAGCTTTGACCATAGCGTCGGCAGCTTCCACAACAGCGGGAAAACCTTTTGTCTCAATCATTCCCACGGCAATTGACATTTTTGAATCTCCTTGAGGATTAGTGAAATTACCGTTACAAATCTTTGAGAAATCTAAAAATTTGGACGGGGAGGCCCACATTATTTAGTAATGCAGTGTAAAGCTTCCTATACTTTAAGAATAGGCGAAGCTGTCCACCTTGACAATATAAACTAACATCATAATGTTTAATAACAAAAATTAAATTTTTTTATGTTACTTAAAATATTTTAATATTTATTTAATAAACTTAATATTGAGAGGAGTAGATACCAGGGGCGATCCTCTTCGAGGGCTTCGCTAACGGGGAGTGGAGTAAGTAAAAATACCTCTAAAGTAGAGTTCGGTAAGTAAAGGCGGCGCTTCTGGGTGTCGCGAAACTTGGGGATTTCAAAAGGGGGATCGCCGGGAAACTGGCAAAAAAGGCAGTCTTGGCCGATCTGCGGGCGTTTTTTTCTTTGAGTGCCGAGTCTGAAAACTCGCGTTTTTTTGTATTGAGATAATTCTCATTATTGATGCTTTAATGTATAGTTAATTTTGGATGCAAATTATTTTGCCAGAACTATACGATCGAGTTTAGTCAAAGTTTTAGGGTATCGCGCGATCGCACGGGACTGCTTTTGTATAAAGGCAGCCGGTAGTTTGAATTTTAAGGGATAAATTAAATGACTGAATTTCTCCTCCAAACCTGTTGGTGGGTGCCTTTATATGGCTTAATTGGCGCAATATTAACTTTGCCGTGGTCTACGGGAACCGTTCGCCGAACAGGGCCCAGACCGGCGGCTTACTTCAATTTGCTGATGAGCGTGTTGGCTTTCATACACGGGTCAGTTATTTTTACAGCGACTTGGGATCGACCGCCCCAACAGTTGCTCGTGCACTGGGTGCAAGCAGCAGATTTAGATTTGTCTTTTGCAATAGAAATCTCCACCATCAGCGTCGGAGCAATGGAGTTAGTGACAGTTCTGAGTTTGCTAGCGCAAATTTACGCTCTCGGCTACATGGAAAAAGACTGGGCGCTAGCTCGATTTTTTGGGCTGCTCGGTTTTTTTGAAGCGGCAATTAGCGGGATTGCGATTAGCGACTCGCTGCTTCTAACTTACGCTTTGTTGGAAATGCTGACGCTTTCAACTTATTTGCTAGTCGGGTTTTGGTACGCTCAACCGCTGGTAGTAACAGCGGCTAGAGATGCGTTTTTAACAAAGCGTGTAGGAGACGTGCCGCTGCTGATGGGAGTAGTGACGCTTTCAACTTTAGCGGGAAGTTTGAATTTTTCCGATTTGGAAAAATGGGCGGAAACTGCAACTTTGTCTCCTGTAGTGGCGACTCTTTTAGGTTTGGCTTTAATCGCCGCACCTACAGCCAAGTGCGCTCAATTTCCGTTCCATTTGTGGCTGGACGAGGCGATGGAAGGGCCCAACCCGGCTTCAATTATGCGGAATACGGTAGTTGTGGGCGCTGGGGCTTATGTTTTGATTAAACTTCAGCCTGTTTTAGCGCTGTCGCCGATCGCAGAGGCGGTGCTGGTGGTTTTGGGTGCGGTGACTGCTGTTGGGGCTTCCTTGGTGGCGATCGCCCAAATCGACCTCAAAAGAGCACTATCGCATTCTACTAGCGCTTCTTTGGGTTTGGTGTTTATCGCCGTGGGGCTAAATCAAGTTGACATTGCTTTGCTGTTGCTGTTCGCGCACTCGATCGCCAAGGGCCTATTATTCATGAGCGCAGGGTCAATTATTACCACAACTAACACTCAAGATTTAACAGAAATGGGTGGGTTGTGGTCGAAGATGCCTGCCACGACTACGGCTTATTTAGTAGGCGCTGCGGGGATGGTAGCGCTGTTGCCTCTGGGCAACTTTTGGGCGATGCGGCGCTGGCTCAACGGTTTTTGGACGGTGCCTTTGTGGTTGGTAATTGTGTTGCTTTTGGTTAACGGTTTGACAGCGCTAAATTTAACTCGCATTTTCGCTTTAGTGTTTGTCGGAAAACCGCAGCCGAAAACTCGCAGAGCTCCAGAAGTCGGTTGGCCGATGGCTTTGCCGATGGTAATTTTGACGGTGATGGGGCTGTTGGTGCCTTGGATGTTGCAGCAGTGGCAATTATTAATTAGTTGGAGCGGGCCTTGGGCGGAAACGGGGGATTTTGATGCTTTAAATTTGCTGTTGAAGACGCTGAATACACCGCTGTTGATGTTATCTGGCTTGATTGGCGTTGCGGTTGGGGTGGCGATTTATTGGTACGGGGTTTTACCTCGACCGGTACGGCTGCCGGTGCCGGCGGTGCAGGATTTGTTTGCTTACGATTTTTATATCGATCGAGTTTACCGCTTGACTGTCGTTTGGGCTGTGGCTTCTATTGCTAAAATCAGCGCTTGGACTGACAGGTATGTGGTGGACGGGGCGGTTAATTTGTTCGGTTTCGCGACAATTTTCAGCGGCGAAGGGTTGAAGTACAGCGGCACCGGTCAGTCGCAGTTTTATGTGTTGACTATTGCGGGGGGGGTTGCTGTGTTGCTGGCGTTGATTATTTGGCAGTTTTAAACCGCAGAGGTCGGCAGATAAATTTATTCTGGGTTTGTCTGCTTTCGATCTAATTTTATTCAATTTTAAACCGCTTCGGAGGGCCGATGAACGCAGATGAACGCAGATGATTTTATTCTGGGTTTGTCTGGTTTTTTATCTAATTTTACTCAAACTCGATCGGCCACAATTCGGCAACCGAAACTTCCCAACCGGGCAAAAGTTCGGGAATTGAAATCGTGTCGCCATCTCTCAATACAACTGGCTCGGCTGTCGGAGTGTAAATTGTTACTGTGCGATCGTCCGGGTCGATTAATATTCCTACTTTTGCTCCGAGTTCGATGAATGAGAGGAGTTTTTCTCGCAGGGGTTTGAGGCGATCGGACTGAGATTTGATTTCTACAACTAAGTCTGGAACGAGTTCGGCAAAATACCTTTTGCTTTGTTTGAGGCGATCGGCTACCACAAAAGAAACATCGGGAGCTCTCAGATCGGAATTGGGGAGTATAAACCCGCCGCTAGATTCAAATACTCGTCCGAGTTTGCGAGGTTTGACCCAGTTCCCCAAAAGTCTGCCAAACTCTGCTCCTATTTCGCTCGATACAATGTCTGAGGGGCCCATAATGATAATCTTCCCGTCTACCAGTTCTAATTGGTAGTCTAGCTGTGCTTCGGAGAGTATACCTTGCACTTGTTCCAAGTCGGCAACTGTTAAGCGGGTGGAAGGATAGGTCGATCGAATTTGCAAATCTTCCCGGTCTGTGAGACTTTCTGTAAGACTTGAGGTCATGGGACGGTTCCAAATACATCTGAAGCTATGTTAACAAAAAAAATCAGCCGATCGCTTTTATATTTAGTTGCTTTGCGTTAATGTTAAATATAGTTTAAAAATCTGTAGTAAAGGAAAGTTTTAATTGATGCTCAGTGCTTTAATCTGGATACCAATGTTGGCGGCTGCTCTGATTGGGTTCTGGCCCGGTTCAGCGAGTTCTAAAATAGTTCGGAATGCCGCAATGGCGATCGCGGGCGTAACTTTTATTCTCTCGGTAATTCTGGCAGCTCAGTTTGATGCCAGTACCAGTCAGTTGCAGTTTTCGGAATTTATTCCTTGGATAGATGTTTTGGGATTGAATTACAATCTCGGCGTTGATGGTTTGTCTCTGCCTTTGGTAATTTTAAATACTCTGCTGACAGGGGTAGCTATTTACGCTACGGATGAGTCTATCCGCAGACCTCGACTTTACTATTCTTTGATGCTGTTAATTACCGGCGGCGTAACGGGGGCTTTTTTATCTCAAAATTTGCTGCTATTTTTCCTGTTTTTTGAGGTAGAATTGATTCCGCTTTACCTGTTAATTGCGATTTGGGGAGGCGAGCGCCGGGGTTATGCTGCTACTAAGTTTTTAATCTATACTGCATTTTCGGGCATTGTGCTGCTGGCTTCTTTCTTGGGGGTGGTTTGGCTCAGCGGTGCTTCTAGTTTCGATATGGTTGGTGCAGCGGGCGCATCGCATTTGCAAGGAGGATTGCCATTGCCTTTGGTAAGGCAAATTGTTTTGCTTGCAGGGGTGTTGCTGGCTTTTGGCATTAAGATTCCTTTGGTGCCTTTTCATACTTGGTTGCCGGATGCTCACGTAGAAGCTTCGACGCCGGTTTCGGTGCTGCTGGCGGGGGTGCTTTTGAAGCTGGGAACTTACGGGATGCTGCGCTTTGGTTTGGGTTTGTTTCCCGATGCGTGGGCGGTGGCGGCGCCGATTTTGGCGAGTTGGGCGGTGGTAAGCGTGCTTTACGGGGCGAGTTGCGCGATCGCCCAAAAAGATATGAAAAAAATTGTAGCTTACAGTTCGATCGCTCACATGGGCTACATTTTGTTAGCTAGCGCCGCAGCTACTCCGATTAGTATACTGGGAACTGTTTTGCAAATGGTCAGCCACGGTTTAATTTCGGCGCTGCTATTTTTGAGTGTCGGCATTGTTTACAAAAAATCCGGCACCCGCAACATCGATGTGCTCAAAGGTTTGTTCAATCCCGATCGCGGTTTGCCGATGATTGGCAGTTTAATGATCCTCGGCGTGATGGCTAGTGCCGGCATTCCTGGTTTGGCTGGATTTATTGCTGAATTTTTGATATTTCGGGGCAGTTTGCCAGTGTTTCCCTTACAAACTTTGCTCTGCATGATCGGCACTGGTTTGACTTCAGTTTACTTTTTAATTATGGTCAACCGCGCCTTTTTCGGCCGCCTTTCGGATTTGGTGGTAAATTTGCCGCAAGTCCGCTGGGGCGATCGTATTCCTTCGCTGGTTTTAGCAGTAATTATCGCAATCATGGGAGTGCAACCGGGAGTTTTAGTTGGTTTGAGCGAGAAAACTGCGATCGGGCTGGTAGCTAATGTACCACCGCAAGTTAAAGCGATCGCTCAAAACTTAAAATAAAATATTCCAAAGGTTCGCAGCATCGGAATGCAAGTCCTATGGCAGTTTTCAATCCCATGAAATACAGCAGACGGCTGTAGGGACACGGCAGTGCCGTGTCCCTACCTATTCCATTCATGAGTGTATCCGCGTTCAAATCCGTGTCGTGCCTTCCTTCATTTAAGGTTAAATCAAAATGACAACTACCGTATTAAAACCATCTTCCCATCCCCTAGCCGCATACATTGACATCTTGGAATCAGGCAAAGCTTTACTTCCTGAATCTGCGGAAAATGTAGTAGAAGTTGTCGGCGTTCTCAAAAGTTACGGTGTGGTTCTTGATGCCTACTCTCGCAACCTGAACTACATCGCCGAAGAACAGTTTTTAGTGCTTTTCCCGTTTTTTAAATATTTCAACGGAGAGGTGACGCTGCCGAAGTTAATCCGCTATTGGTGGCACGATCGCATAAATTTTGAGTATGCTGAGTATTGCATGAGAACAATGCTTTGGCACGGCGGCGGCGGTTTGGATAGTTATTTAGATTCGCCGGAATTTAGCAGTTTGACAGAAAGGGCGATCGCAGCTAAATTGAAAGGCAATTTTTTCATGCAGGGACTTCACAAAGCATTTCCCGATTTTTTGCCCGAACAAGTGCGGATGCTGGCTTACTACACCGGTCTCGGTCAGTTTTGGCGGGTAATGAGCGATTTGTTTATGGACTTATCTGATTCCTACGATCGAGGGGAAACTAAGTCTATTTCTGATGTAGTTGATTTTGTCAAAGCCGGTTTAGTCGCCGCAGCCAGCCTACCGATTACCTACAGCGTCAAGATTGGCCCTCAAGTCTACGATATACTGCCAGCGACGGCTAATTTGACATTTTTACCAGATGTAGCCGTGCCTTATGTAGAGGCTGTTTTCTTTCGGGGCACTGCGTTTTTTGGCACAGTTTCATACAATGCTCAAGCGCATCAAATCCCGGAAGAACAAAGAGAATTTGCCTACGGGGCTTTGTTTGCTGACCCTTTACCTATTGGAGGTGCAGGGATTCCCCCAACTCAATTAATGCAAGATATGCGGCATTATTTGCCGGAGTATTTGCACGAAGTTTATCGCACGAGTTGTCGGGGTGAAGACGATGTGCGGGTGCAAATTTGCCAGAGTTTTCAGAAGTCGATGTTTTGCGTGACGACGGCGACTATTTTGGGTTTGGCACCTCATCCCATGAATACATCAGATCCAGAGGAAAGAAAGGCTAATCGGGCTTATTTGGAAGGTTGGATGGATCGGTTTGGGAATTCTCGCTTGGACTGGGCAAATCAGCCAACTAACAGGGCCTGTCAGTTGTTCCCCGAACGGTAGAATGGCGACTGGTTTTAACCTGCTAGATTTGATATAGCAGAAGGAAGAAGTAATTAGTTAGTTGTTAGTTGTTAGTTGTTAGTTGTTAGTTGTTATTTGCTAGTTATAATAACCAATAATCAATAACTAATAACTAATAACTAATAACCAAACTATCTAAATTCGGATTAAAAGACTGAGACCGTGAGAATCGGTTCCGCAAGTTCCAAGCAAGCCGTGAGTTTCTGCTAAATTTTTGACTAAAGCAGTTTGTTTGGGGCTTGGTTTCCAAGGATTTGGATTATTGTAAGCATAGTATGTTTCTACGCCGTCAATGCCAAGACGAGCGGCTTCTGGGATAAGTTTATCTGCGGTAGAACGATACCGACAAGGATGTGCTAGAACTGCTAAACCTCCTGCTTCCTGAATAGCTTTAATTACTTTTGCGGCTGGATAATTAGCGCTGCCTTCAGTACCTTTACCTCGCAAGTAAGGTTGGAGACTGGGATGTTGCGGATCGAAGGCGTAAGCGAGAATGTGTACGTCGTTGTTGAGCAATTCGGCATTAATTTCAGCGCCCGTCCAGAGAGTTGGTGCTGCGATGTTGTTCTTGGGATGGTTTAATTTCCAATTATCCAACCAAATTTGAGCTTGCTCGTAGCCTTTGGTGCTGTGGTGGTCTGTAATAGCTAAGCCTTTGAGACCGATCGCGATCGCTTGTTCCATCACTTTTTCTGACTGCGATCGCCCGTCAGAGTTAATTGTGTGCAGGTGGAAGTTATAGGAACCCGGACAGCTATCGGCATCAATTGTCTGGAAGACTTGTTTGAGTGCTGAGCTATTTTGGGCTTCTGGTTTGAGACTAGAACCGGGGAAGGGAGCGAGATTGACAGTCATAAGCGTTATTATAAAAAAAACTAGCTTTGTTTAATATATCGAATAAATTGATATGTTGCACCGATCGCGATAGTCGCAATAGCGATTTACCGCAGTGCGGGGGCGGGTTTATGAGATTATTGATTTTAGGCAATTATGGTTGGTAAAACCCGCCCCTACAGGTTTGTTGAGAATGCCACAAGATATTAATTCAATCGCATTTTAAACCGGCGGCTGCGGCTGTGGGAAATTCGATCGGCACAAATGTAACGCCAAATTGTTCTCTCGAACACGGAACAATATGCGCCATTCCTTTAGGAGGGTTTTTCCGATTTCCAGTCTTTGAGTCAAACTCAATTATACCTGTAGCTCCCTCGGCTTTAAAGTTTGGATCGGCTAAGGTTTTTTGCATTCCTTCGCGGCTTGGTTCAGGCTGCATTTCTACTAGAGCTTTAATCAATGTCCGACTGGCGTCGTAGGTTAAAGCCGATCGAGTATTCACCGGGCCTCCCCACAATTTTTCAGCGTTTTGAGGGAATTTTTTGTCAAAACTGATTAACGGATGCCAAAACACGGATATGCCCAGTTTTTCAACAGACTTTAGCTGTTTTGCTACTTCTAACGTTCTCGGTTCGTACAGCGTCCAGGGCCCGACAATCCAATTGCGATCGCCGTTAGCTTTAATCATTTCGATCGCATTTTCTACGGAACTGGTGACTTGAGCGTCGGGAATCACAAGTAAGGCTGTTTTTCCTAGTTTTTCAACTTCTTTGATTGCTGCTTCGGCGTTAAAATAATTTTTTGATAAGTCGTAATAATTACTGATTCTCAAAGTTGCGCCTCCTTTTGCTTCAAATTGCTTTTTGAATTCTTCCCACACAGAAGCGCTGAACGGACTGTTGGGATTGTAAAATACTGCGACCTTTTTTACCCCTACAGAAATTAGTTGATTTACTAAATCTTCAGCTTCTATGCTAGTTGTCGGAGCCGTCCGAAAGAAAAATTTTCGAGGTTTTCGCGTCAGTTCTTCTGTTGTGCTTCCTGGAGAAAGGGCGACGAGTTTATTTCGATCGTAAATATCTACTGTTTCCACGGTCATGTCGCTGGTGTAGTGTCCGATGACGGCTAGAATATCTGGTCGATCGACTAAAGACTTTGCCCTTTTAATTGCCTCTGACTTGATATTTGCATCATCAGCGACGATCACTCTCAGACCTTTGCCGTTAATAGATTTCGGTTCGAGAAATTCTTGACCTGGAAAGTCTTTATGGCGATCGTTTGCAGCGATCAGGCCTAAATTAACTTCGGTTTGAGCTTGAGCAATGCCGCGCAGCAGTTCTTCTGCTAAATTTGCGTTGAGGATGCTGCCGTCCTGATTTCTGCGGATGGGAACAACAATTGCGATCGTGTAATACTCTGCTTTTGTGGCCATCAGCAGCGCATTATTCATGTAAATTAAAGTTTCTGGATCTTTACGGTCTTCTCGCCAGGACTGTTTGAGCAATTTTAAAGCTTCGGGATAATTTTTTTCGGCAAACTCATTAATTCCCCTTTGTTTTGACCAAAGGGCGGAAGTTTGCACTAGGAGTTTTTCGCCAGAACTTATACCATCTGCGGAGGGTGTAGGCTGCGTTTGTCCCGGGGAAATTCTGGGGATTAGCGCGGAAATTCTGGGGATTAAAAGTACGATCGCCAATGCAGCGCCCAGTCCCGCAACTCCGAACAGCAGCGGGCGAAAGTGCGATCGACCTTTGCCTGGTTTCAACTCGGACAATGTGAGCGAATCCAAGGCTTGCAATACCTCAGCAGCAGATTGGTAGCGCTCAATAAAGTTGTAACGTACCATTGTATTTAAAATATTTCTTAGACCATCGCTAACCGGTTGAGATGTTAAATAATCCCAGATAATTTCGCAAGTATCGGGGTCTTGTGGTAGATTTGTGGGACGCCGCCCGGTGAGGGCTTGAATCGCGATAATTCCTACTGCATAAATATCATTGTAGGGTTGCGGGGTAGACTGCGGATTGTATTGTTCGGCAGGCATATAACCGCTGGTGCCGATCGCCTGCGATGGCAATATTTCACCTGTATTGCTAGAGGTGAAAGTGCTGATTTCTTTTACAGCCCCAAAATCAATTAAAACAATTTGTTTATCTGTTTGGCGCCGAATTAAGTTAGCAGGTTTAATGTCGCGGTGAATAATATTTGCTTGATGAATAGAGTTTAAAATTTCTAGAATTTCTCGTAACAAGGTGATTGCATCTTCTTCCGTCCACTGCTGGCCCTGAACGAGTTCTTGACTTAGGAGAGTTCCTTCAATGAATTCTAGAACTAAGTAAAAATTGCCATTTTCCTCAAAGTGATTGAACAATTTAGGAATGCGCGAATTATTTCCTAGACGGTGCAAAGCCCTAGCTTCCCTTTGAAATCGCCTCCTGGCTCTTTCCAATACCTGGGGATTTTCGGATTGAGGAAAAGGAATTTCCTTGATAACGCACGGGGGATTTTCGGGGTTTTGTATATCTTGAGCGGTGTAGGTTCTAGCAAATCCTCCCTGTCCTAATCGAGCGATGATTCTGTAGCGTCCGGCTAGTTCATCTCCGGGATTGAGACACATAAATTTTATAGTTCCTGTTGCGGGTGCGATCGTTGATGTTGATTATAAGCTTTTTTGTTGCCAGATACAGGTTGGCAACATATCAAATTCGTCTGTGTCTCTATCAAAAACACTATAACTCTCAGCAATTGGCAATTCTCCATTAATGATGACCGATCGCTAATTATCAATTATCTTTCTGCTAACTTGCTGAGTACAAAAGCAACGAAAAATCCGCAGACAGTAATTAGTCCAGCAAAATCGTGAGTTTCCTCGAATGCTTCGGGAATCATAGTATCTGAGATCATGGCTAAAATACCCCCTGCTGCTACGGCGGTAGTTGCGGCTATTACTTCCCCAGAAAAGCCGCTGAAAAGCGTATATCCTAACAATGCTGCGATACCGGAAATAACTGCGATCGCGCCCCAAACTCCAAAAACGTAACCGATCGATCTCCCTGCTTTTTTCATGCCGGCGGCGCTGGAAAGTCCTTCAGGAATGTTGGAGAGAAAAATTGCCGCTACTGTCACCCAACTGACAGCGCCTCCAGAAATCATGCTGACGCCAATGACGATCGACTCCGGTATTCCGTCTAACAGCGCGCCGAGGGCGATGGGTAATCCGCCATCGCCTGACTCTGTTTTAGCTGGGTGCAAAGCGCCCGATCGCTTGCGGTGTTTTGCTCCCTGTTGACTCAAAAACCAATTGGCGGCTGTGTAGACAGCAGCGCCCCCCAAAAAGCCGATCGCCGTCGAGTCGAAACCGCCGCGCTTGTAAGCTTCATCCATCAGTTCAAAGGATAGCGCTGAAATCAGCACACCAGCGCCAAAAGCCATAATTGTCGCGATCGCGCGCTGGGGAATGCTCGCAAAGTAACCCACCGCAGCTCCCAGTAGCAGCGCCGAACCCCCCACTAAACCCCAAAATCCTGCCTGCAACCACACTGGAAACATCAGTCGCACCTCAGAGGAAAAATTTTTATGCCCGCTCGAAAATTATATAGTTTTAATTGCGGGCCGACAGCGGATACAGCATTTCTCAACCGAGCGAGGTAGTGCCTCTTTAGCAAGCAATTTCCAATGACTAATAACTAATGACTGATGACTGTTAACTGTTGACTGTTGACTGATGACTAATAACTAATAACTAATGACTAATAACTGTCGACTGTTGACTGTTGACTGATGACTAATAACTAATAACTAATGACTAATAACTAATGACTAATAACTAATGACTGATGACTAATGACTAATAAAAACAAATTCCCCGGCCTCACCGGGGAAGGAAAAATATTAAAAAAAGTAATGTTGTTTTAATAAATTGAATTTGCCAAAAAACCGCGATAAATTAGTAGCAGCCCTGGTTAATTTGAGAGCGGACTGCGGGGCGGGCATTCCTGTGCAGGTGCCGCACCCGATCGCATTTTCCAGTCTCAAGAAAACAGTTGCATTCATATTTGAGTACCAGTTAAGCTTGGCTGCTGTTGCGAGTCTGGCTAGCCAGCTCCAACAGTTGCGCCCAGCGTTTTTGGACTTGTTTGGGAGTGCATAAGAGCGCGGTGGCGATCGCCTTGTCGCTTTCTTGATTCCGCTTCATTTCTAACAGTTGCTGCATTTCCGGCGCAAGTTGAGCGCGAAATGCTTCCCATTTGTCCGAAGTCATTCCCAACTTTTGATCGACATCAGCACCCAGCCATTCGTGCACGAGTTGCCAATTTTGAGTGCGGGCAAATTTTTCGACGTGGTACTTGAAACGTTGTTGCAAGTAGTCGCGCTGGCGGGAAGACAAACCGAGAACTCGATCGATTTCCGAAGCAGAAAGGTCTTGCAGTTTTAAAGTTAGGTAGTCCACGCATTCTGGCTGATTTTGCGCTTCCAGATAAGCAATCAATTCCGAGACTACTCGATCGCGCAGCACAGCATCAGCCGGATCGACAGTTTCCGATACCATTTGCTCGCGCACTTGTTGCAGCGCCGGAGAGCGGCTGTGCATTTCCGCATCTTCTCCCTTGCCCGACTCTACAGCCATTTCAATGTCGATCGCCATTTCGGGAGGTTGGCCCTTGGCAAATCCTTGAGCGCGGAGGACGATCAAACGCTGGCGGTTGCGGCCTGGCAAGCCGATTTGGCGTTTGGCGTAGTGTTCGGTGAAAGCCATGTACTCAGCCAATTCTAGCTGCGTGCGGGGCTGGTAGGTAGCATCGACTTGGTGTTCGCGGCGGAAAGCCCGCAGAGATTCGATGTAAAAGCCTTGCAAAAAGTCTTCAATCATGTTGTAGCGAGCTTGGAAGTTCAAGTTCGATCGGAAAGAAGCAACATGGCGGTAAATCATCGCTGCGAGGTGAGAATGCAATTCGACGCGGCCGCTTTTGGAACCGAGGCGGTAGTATTGCAGGGTTTTTTGCAACCGGTGCTCGGCCAAGGTGATTTGCCAAGCTTCAACTTCGCCGGAAATTTGGATGCGATCGCTTTTTTGGCAAATCCGTTCGACTTCCTTCGCAATCCGCATCGCCACTGCTTGAGCGCTGCGGCTGGCAGTTTTCATCTCTGCTTGCAATTCTTTGAGGGCAAACTCAGCCAAAGCCAGGGTATTGATGCTGGAAACTGTATTGATTTCGGCGGTTTGTTCGGTGGAGGCGGCAGGAATGGAGTTGAGGTTAGAAGCGGTGTTGCAGTTGACGGTGGTGGTGGCAGTTTTGACAGTCATGGCGTTTATCTGGTAGCGCACAGCGTGCGAGGACATTTGTCAGAGAGTGAGGCAGCAGTTGCTGGCGGTTTCGCTTGCTGTGCTGATTCAACTCTCCATACATTGAATGTTACGGAAGTAGAGATAACCGCAGTGATGCCAGTGTTCCACTCTCTCATGCAACAGTTTTTGGCTGCTGAATCTGATTCTAAGCGCTGGCTGTCGAGGATTGCTTTTATTGGCATTAAACCCAGACTGTCAAAGCATTCTGAGCTATTAGGAAGGTTGGGCGATCGCTCTTTGAGATGAGGGTACTGCAAGGCCGCTGAGTGGACAATCTACGAACTGGCTGTTTGAGGGGGTTTTGGGCGTTAGAGATTCGGGAATCGGGAATAGGCGGAATGTAGGGAACCGCAATGTATTCAGAAGCTACGCCACAGCAGTTCGGAAACCCGGTTAATATGGAAATTGGTCTGACAGAAGTCAGGTTGATTGACCGAAGCCAGATTTCTAGCTCCAAAGCGAGGCTGGAAGCGATGTATTTTATTAAATAAGCCCGGTTGCTTTGAATGGCGGCGGGTAAGTCCTTACAGAAGTTTAGACCCGCAAATTGACAACAGCGATGCTGAGTCGATCAAATTAAATATTAAAGGTGATCAATCCTTTCAAGTTGAAATATGCAATTTAAATGCGCGACAGGTTTTCTAGAATATCGGGTGGTGGCATAAAAACTTGTACCTGATGCCCATCAACAATCTCAGTACCGATGAGCTGCGAACACACAGCTCGCAAAGACTTCCAAAGCATTGTCTCCTCGTAATGTTCCAATTCGGCTGGAATGTGATCTAGCAGCGTCTTAGAGCAGACCACAATCAGTTGTTTCTGAGCCCGAGAAAAAGCCACATTAGACCGATTGAGGTCTAAGATAAATTCCACATTTTTACTAATTGCTGAGGGGTCGCTGGCTGTTGCCGACACAATTATATAAGGTCGCTCGTCACCTTGTAAGCTTTCAACAGTATCAATTACATCGATGAGGTCGCCGGAGTCATTCAAATAACTTTTAAGCAGTGTTCGCTGCGCTCGGTGTGGAGTGACAATAGCAACAGATTCGTTTTCTATTGCTCTTTTAGTTTTGGCCGCAGCAATAATTTTCTCAATAATCCGCACCTCAAGCATATTGCTGCGTTTTGACTGGCGCTCAGCATGAAGAACAAGAATTAGACCTCTTGACTCCTCCTGTAAAAGACTATTTGAATCCGGCAACCTTCCTTTTAGTTCAATATTATCCAGTTTGTAAATACGGGAAATTAAGTCACAAATCAGCGGTGGCAAACGGAAAGTAAAACTCAACGCAGAACTCAGAATAGCTGAATCTGAAACTCCTGTAAGTTTAATATTTTTAACCGCATCATATGCACTCACATAAGGCTTGTAAAATTGAATTGGCGGACGGTCTTCCTGCTCCCAATTATGAGCAACAATTGGTGAGAGCTGCCGATGATCTCCGGCAAGCATGATTTCCCCGTCACTTTTTACTAATGTAGCCAGTGACAGAAAGTGCGGAAACACCATCATGCTTGCTTCATCAACGATTAGTATAGGTACTTGGATACCTTTAATTTCCAGCTCTAATTTCAAAAGAGCACTGGTTGTGCCACCTATGACCAAGACAGCATTTGAACGCATTTTATTCAACCGGGCTGCACAAGACTTAGAGGAAAAACATTCAACATTTTTTTCGATAAAAGACTCACCCTCTTTACGGTCAACTCGGCTAAGTTGTATCGGCGGTACTGTTAATCCCGATTTATCTGCCTGTTGCTGAAGGATTGGCAAGAGGCTATCGAGGCGCAAAAGCAAGTTGTTTACAGCCGTATGGGTAGGTGCTGCGATGAGAACGATATCTCCGATCGAACAACCAGCCAAAATTCTTAAAAAAGTAGCGATCGCTGTTGTCTGTGTCTTGCCAGTTCCTGGAGGCCCCTGTAAAAGTTGAATTCTAGCGGTTAAGCCGCTGACAGCAGCAGCTACTTGATCGGTAGCCAATTTCTGTCCGTTAGGCAATGTCAAGGACTCCAGTAGATTCTGGTATTGTTCTAGCTCCTGTGCTGCTAGAGCCTGTTGCGGAGGAATCTGAGGACGCTCAGGATCGAACCACTGACATACATGATTTCCCAAACGACTTATTAGTCTGTTGTCAACCTTTCCGGCTACAAAATCAGAAGGACTTTCATCTAAAGTAGCATAGGAAAAAATGTCTTCCTCTTGGTTATAAAACCGACCGGGGAGTTGATAGCGGTCTGGTTTATTTGTTTGTCTTACTGAAAGCTCAATCTGTCGAGTCTCCCAGTCAATATTATCCACAACACACGTACTTCCACCGCGTAGAAGTTGACCGAATGTTTGACCGCGATGCGGATCGTTAAAACAAGGGCTAATCCTTACAAAGTTGCCTTTTTCGATCGTGCAGTTAGTCTCCAAAACTTCATAGTTAATACCATACCGATCAAGGTTGATAGTGGCTGTCAGCCTATTGTTGCCGTGCGAGACAACATCACTAATAGGAATAGTGCGCCCTAGAGGGACGCGATAGACAGGCGGGACTAGGTGAGTAGCAATCCAGTTTGTCACTTTAACGTGCTGATCCAGTCGGAGATAGTCAATCCCTGCTTGAGCGGCATTATCTACCCCAAGCGTGAATTCCAGTAAATCAGCGATGACAAGAGATGGTTTTACTATCTCTGGGTTCTTGAAACGAATGCTTTCTTCAACCCACCGCAGCGCGTGTACGCGGGCACGAAAATAATCCTTGAGATAGTTAGGTTTCCGGGCGCTGTTGTAGCGTTCAATTGCCTTAGCAACTGCTGGCGATAGATTTGGGTCTGTTGGATCTGGCAATTTTCGCCAGTAAGCGCGCCAGTAGGGTGCTGTTAAGGAATCATAAAAGCGACTGCGGATTTCAAACTTGTGCCTGCTGACTTGCTCAGAATCTCGATCTGCCCACTGCCCCTGAGCATCTAAATCCAAATCAGTCTTAAAATCGAAGATATCCTGTGTAAAAGCTTGCTCTAGATCGACCTCGGCACCAGACACCCGCCGCCGCCAATGATAGCGCCTCCCAAACCACGACAGAGAAGTAACGACAGCTAAGCCTCTCCCTGTCCATCCCAAAGCAAAACGTCGATCGACTTCATCGTGCAAGCAAGAGTAGATGAGTTGCTCTAAGCTCTCACGGCATCCTAGCAGTTCCCGGAGGTTGCCGAGCAACTGCGAGCTAACGCGGGAGCATCCTTCGAGCAACTGAGCCATCTCCGAGCGAGACCAGACATAAAAGTGAATGGGAGCGGTTTCGGCCTCGGCTACCTCATGAATAACCTCAACCAGCTTTATTAGAAATCCTTGAATTAGCTGTTTCTCAGCGCCTGTGTCTTCTCTGTATTCCCCCGTCCACGGAGAGGTTTGAAACTCAATAACTTCTTTACTTTGGAGAGAACTCTCTTCATAGACTGGGCAATTATTTCGTTCGCGCCCTACCTCCCACCGTTCCTTGACTGTGGGGTCTGGCTGCCAGTGTCCATTTACCTGCGTGAAGCTTGTATGTAATTGTCCCTCGCTCTTGGTCACATGAGCTGCAAGCGCTCCAATCCTGTTTTCTACATAGTCGTAATCCACAGAAAGGTAAACGCGAATCAGCCGCTCACCCTTAATTGTGTGTTCTGGAAGTTGACCTTGACCTGCATAAGGTAGCGACTCTACTTCATAGGAATCTGGCTTGATATTTCCGCCTGGAAGTGTACGCCTGCGAGTTTTTGCTTTTAACTGGATAAGTTTTAGGTTATCGCTAAAGCTTGGATCTTGCCGGACTTGAACTGCCTGCTGTCCGTCTAAGTCAAGTTCAGCCAAGTCATCGATTTTATCAATCCCAGCCTCTCGCAAGACTCGTACTGCTGATGGATCTAAGCCTATTAGTTCAAGGCGACGCAATCTGGCACTTTCTGATAAGCAGTGAATATTAAAAACACAGCCATCACACTTAGGATCGATTTGATAGTCCAAATCAGCTAAATCAGCCTGAACTACGCGGTTTAGCGCACCCTCAGATGCCAGGAGGCGATTAATGTCCGCTTCTTCTGTATCTAGCTTAAACGGTTTTAGATCGAGGATGAGTTGACTTTTATTTGTACTCTCATCAATCCTAGCAACCACGCACTCGATATCTTCTGGTCTGAGTTCTACGCCGCAAATAGCCACTGGACTCACCTGAATAAGCTGCCGTACTAGCATCCGGTATAGAGCAACCTGCACGCGGTGGTAGGTACGGTCTCGACGACTGGCTTTGCATTCAACAATTCGCAGCTTTGGTCGATCGGCTTCCCACAGGATTAGTACAAAGTCAATTTGGCCTTTGATCTGGAAAGCTCCCTCGTTTGCTTCAAGAGAAATTTCGCGTCCATATGCTCTTTGTCCTGAACTTATACCTTGCAATTGTGCTACAAAGGTAGTCCAGGGTGTCTTCTTTTCGTCAGCAGACTTTTGGCTGTACAAAGTGAGGTCAATGAGACCATTTTTTTGGAGAGAAGTTTCCCATTCGTTCTCCCTCAATCGCCCCGCCTCTTGGAGAACTGGATCTAAGGAGTTGAAGAGGCGTTCTGCAAACGGAAGCTCTCGGGCAAGCTTTCGGTTATTATGTTCTAGCTTAAAGCGGCGATCGCAAGATTGATAATGGATGTACTCGCCGATTTCGGTAACTCGGACAGATGGTTTAGTTACTGGGGTTAACATAAATGTACAAATAATATGTTTGTCTGAATCAGACTAGCATAAGCTATGCCGAACGACTAAATTTTAGTAATCATCTCACAATTAACTTAGGAGTTACATGACAATAATCACTGTTAATTGTGACCCTACTCACTGCAACTATTTCTATTATAAATTCACAATTCACCCCGATTCTCTCTCTAATACCAAAGTCACCGGCCCGTCATTCTCTATAGAGACTTGCATCTGAGCTCCAAACAGCCCTGTTTCGACTTTTAAGCCGCTCTGACGCAACTTTTCGACAAATTTCTCATAAAGAATTTCGGCTCGTTCAGGAGCCGCTGCTCGATCGAAGGAAGGTCGCCGACCTTTGCGACAGTCGCCGTAAAGGGTAAACTGACTCACAACCAGCAACTCGCCGCCGATGTCTTTTACGGACTTGTCCCAGCGCCCCGTATCCCCGGCAGAGTCGGGAAACAAACGCATTTCTAGGCATTTCCGAGCCATCCAGTCGAGTTCTGCTTCGGTGTCGGTGTCTGCAATACCTACAAGCAAGTTAAGTCCGCAGCCAATTTTGCCCACAATTTGACCTTCTATTTCGACTTGAGACGATTTAACTCGCTGGATAATGACTCGCATTGGAAATTAGAAATGCTTAAATTAAAAACTAAAAATCAAAAGGTGAACTTGCCTTTTTAACAGGAATTATGAAAAGAAACCCGGTTTCTCGGATAAATCTTGGTTTTGACCGCGAAGTCTCGACGAAAAAACCCGGTTTCTAGCCAGCGCAAGTCTGTTCTGTTTAATTTTCAACCTTTAATTTTTCCCAAAACCTTTGCCGCGATTGGTGGAAGGCATACAAAGACAGTTTTCGATTTGCGATCGCAAATTCTCGGTATCCAACCCCTGACCGATGAGAACAAGCTGGTTTTTGCGCTCACCTTTCCACTCGTCGTCGTCCATCGAAAATCGCTTGCCGCTCAAGTGGAAAATATGCCGTTTGGGACTTTCTTCAAACCACATAATCCCTTTCGCGCGAAACACGTTTGTTGGCAGTTGGTTGTCTAAGAAATATTGAAATTTCCTCAGAGAAAACGGCTTGTCGCTCTGGAAAGAAATTGAGGTAAATCCGTCATTTTCTAAATGGTGGGAGTGGTCGTGATGGCTGTGATCGTGATGGTCGTGATGTTCGTGATGGTCGTGATGTTCGTGATGTTCGTGGTCGTGATGTTCGTGACTGCTAGGAGTTTCCTCAGATTGGAAATATTTGTCAGATTCAAACAATCCGACGCTGAGGACTAGCGGCAGGGGAACTTGCGATTTTACAGTTCGCAGAATTCGAGCACCTTCTTTGACATCGCGAATTTTAACTTCCAACAAATCTAAATCTGCTTCTTCGACCAAATCAGTTTTGTTGAGGATAATTATATCGCCGTAAGCTATTTGACTGTAAGCTGCTTCAGAGTTGAACAAATCTAAGCTGTAATTTGCCGCGTCTACTACTGTAACGATCGAATCGAGACGAGTCAGGTCGCGCAGTTCTGTGCCTAAAAAAGTCATTGCTACTGGCAGCGGGTCGGCTAGTCCGGTTGTTTCGACTACTAGGTAATCGAGATTTTCTTGACGTTCTAAAACTTTGTAAACTGCATTAACTAAATCTTCATTAATTGTGCAGCAGATGCAGCCGTTGTTCAGCTCAACCATGTTGTCGTCGGTGGTGACAATCAGTTCGTTGTCGATGCCGATTTCGCCAAATTCATTGACCAAAACTGCTGTTTTCAAACCCTGCTGGTTGGTCAGGATGTGGTTGAGCAGGGTTGTTTTGCCGCTGCCGAGAAATCCTGTAATGATTGTAACGGGTAAGCCGTGTTTGGGAGCGTCCATCGCCAGTTCTGTCTCGGACTGAGTTGTAGATTGCATAGCATTGACTGTCAAATAATGTCGATCGCACTTTCGTTGTGTTTCTTATTGTATCTTACTTAGGACAAGGCCTCGTAAACCCGGTTTCTCGGATAAATGTTGGGTTTGGTGGCATGGTATCTACGCATCAACCGGGAATCAGCCCAAGAGTGCAAAATAAATGGGGCGCTAATTATCGGCAATTGCTAACAAGTCGCGATTCCCTACGGGATAGCTTCGCTTCACGCACTTTTTTATTTTTTTGATAATTTTTTTGTTCCGCGTACCTATCGCAGTTGGCCTGCAACCTGTGGGGCCGGTAAATCCAGCAGCGACAAATTTGGGGCCCACTCAAGCTGAGTGCGATCGCCCAATTCCCGCTGCTCTATAATAGTTTTAATTATCTAGCTGCGTAAAATATTTAAACCTCAACTAAAACAGGGCGGTGGCTAACAACAGCCACCGCCCTCAAGATAGTATTGCGCTATCTAAATCTGTGCTTACGCAGGAAGCAAGACTGAATCAATAATGTGGATGACGCCATTATCAGCAGCAACATCGGCTGTTGTAACGGTAGAATCATTGATTTTGACACCATTGGAAGCATCAATTTTAACTTCTGAACCTTCAACAGTCTTGGCAGATTTCAGCTTGACTACATCAGCAGCCAGAACTTTGCCAGAAACGACATGATAAGTCAAGATTTTTGTGAGCTTAGGAATGTCCTTAAGCAATGCCTCTACAGTACCTGCGGGAAGCTTAGCAAAAGCTTCGTCAGTAGGCGCGAAAACTGTGAAAGGGCCAGGGCCTTTGAGAGTATCTACTAAACCAGCGGCTTGGACGGCAGCAACTAGGGTTGTAAAAGAGCCTGCCGAAACGGCGGTATCAACGATATCAGCCAAGAGAGTCACCTTGTTTTTGTAATCTGTAAATCACTATAACGCTAAAAAGTTAATTTAGCTACAGATATTTTTTCTTTTTCAGTTGGGTTTTCTTATATAAAATAGAACATTTTTTTATATAACTCATGTCAGTAAATACCTACCTAAAGGTAGATTAGAATTTACCGATTTTACTGTATTTTAATTTAGAAATGTAATCCTAAATACATTGAGCAGCCGATCGCCCCAGATATAGCAGATTGCAAGTTTATGAAGTACACCGATCGATCCGTAGGGACACTTCAAGAGCCGTGTCCCTACAATGGCTTACCTGAAAAGTGCTGTATCGATCGCCCCTGCGTGGTGTTAAAAGTAAATGCAGGGCGAGAGCTCCCAGCCATCGCCCGTGCTACGACATTTTGATTAACTTGGCAAAACATTCAACCTCGATCTTTGCGCTAACACACCGCAAAAGTCCGCCACCCCCGACTGATGGCAACAGTTTGGGAAATCCCGATCTAAACTGTTAACAGCCATTAACTAACGGATGGGTGATATGAGATACAAACTACTAGGTCACAGCGGACTTCGCGTTTCAGAAATCTGCCTCGGAACCATGACTTTTGGGGAAGAGTGGGGTTGGGGCGGTTCTTACGAGGAAAGCCGCAAAATGTTCGACGCATTTGCAGAAGCGGGCGGCAATTTCATTGATACCGCGAATCTCTACACCAACGGTACTAGCGAAAAATATGTCGGCGATTTCATTGCAGCCGATCGCGAAAAATGGGTAGTTGCCACTAAGTATAGCCTCAACATGAAAAATGGCGAAGTCAACGGTTTCGGCAACCACCGCAAAAATATGGTGCAAGCAGTAGAAGCAAGTTTGAAGCGGCTGCAAGTTGAATACATAGATTTGCTGTGGCTGCACGCTTGGGATTTTACCACACCCGTCGAAGAAGTGATGCGCGCTTTTGACGATTTGGTGCGCGCCGGCAAAGTTTTATATATCGGCATTTCCGATACGCCGGCTTGGATTATTTCTCAAGCAAATACGATCGCCCATTTACGCGGCTGGACGCAATTTGTCGGCCTACAAATAGAATACTCCTTAAAAGAGCGAACTCCCGAACGAGATTTGCTGCCAATGGCAAAAGCCTTTGATATTGGCGTCACAGCTTGGAGCCCCCTAGCCGGCGGTTTGCTGAGTGGAAAATACAACACTTCCGAAACAGCTAGCGAAACGAAGCGGTTGGATTCAACAGCAGCCGGCAAAATTAGCGAACGCGACTTAAAAATCGCTGCGGAAGTTAGCTTCATAGCCGCCGAAATTGGCAAACCTGCTTCTCAAGTAGCCCTAAATTGGCTGCGACAACAGTCAATCGAAGTTATTCCGATTGTGGGTTCCCGCAAACTCTCGCAACTTCAGGAAAATCTTGCTTGTTTGGAGTTTGAATTAACTCCCGAACAAATGCAGCAGTTAGACAAAGTAAGCGCAATTGAATTGGGTTTCCCCCACGATTTCTTAAAGAGTTCGACGGTGCAAGATTTTGCCTTTGGAGGGGGAATCGCCAAAATTGACAGCCGCCGACTGTAAAGTTGCTGCTATCTTCTAATCGCGGGTTTACTTGAATATTTGGCACGGGAATTGCAGATATCGGCGAACCCACCCTTAGAGAGATGATTGAGATTGGTGCTCGCTCGCGTGACTTTAACCTCCCGCTCCGAGCACCAATGTCATCACCTTGGTTTCTTGCCGCAGACTCGCGTAAAACCCTAGGTTTTTTGTCAAGAAACGCGGTTTCTCCGGTGTTGTTGAGAATGGTGCAAGATGTGAGTTTAACCGGACTCCATAAACTGTTATTTATTAATCTATCGCAAGTTAGAAATCTTGAAAATAATTGTATATTAGGATACAAAATTTTTGTAGCAGCGATCGGATTAGTTTAAAAAAGGCAAGGTTTGTCAAATCAAAAGGCAAAAAAAACCCGCGCGAGCGAATCTATCCCGAAGGGAATCGCAAATTTTCTCTACTCTACCAAATACTGCAATAAAACTAGCTCGGTTTTAACCCCGTATCTGCCTGTTAAGAGTCATTTTACAAGGTCGATCGGCATTTTAACCGCTTTTGAACCAAGCGTGCAAGCTAGGCGCCGGCTGAGATCGAAGTCATCCTTAAGATAGAAGTAATGGCAGAAAAACTAAGTTACATTTAACAACAATAGCAAGTCTAAGAATATTAACTTATCTCCAAGTTTCACTACTGAAAAAAGCAGATAAGCGTGTTTTTCCGCAGCTAAGCAGTTGCTTTGTTTAGCCCAATGAATGTGGCACTTGCTCGTCAATAAAAATTCTCAGATTGATGCTTGCAACTTTCAGCAAGACACTGCTGAGAAGGATATCTTATTGACAAATTTTCTTTTACCAATTTTCGCCTACAAATTTTCATTGACAAATTCCCGAGGCTAATTATGTCCCCGCCCGAAAACTCAGTAAACAAAAATTATAGCAATAAAGGTCGATCGTGGGAGATCCGATTTACCTCGATAGATACAGCAAAATCGCCCTCTCAATTCGCTCCCTCGCCCGCATTGCGCGCCAACTTATCAAAAGCTGCTGCTTTAAATGCACCCGATTTAGTTTGCCTGTCTCATCTGCGGTGGAATTTCGTCTATCAGCGTCCGCAACATCTCTTGAGTCGCTGCGCCAAAAATCGCCGCGTATTCTTTGTAGAAGAACCGGTTTTGAGCGCGGCTACAGATTGGTGGCTAGATGTCAGCATCCACGAAAGCGGAGTGTGGGTAATAGTACCGCACCTCAGCAAAGGAACCAGCGAAGCAACAGCACAAACTGCTCAGCAAGCCATGCTAGATGATTTGTTTCGAGCTGCGGAAATTAGCCAGTACATCCTCTGGTATTACACGCCAATGGCTGTCAGTTTCACAAACCACTTAAAGCCGCTAGCTGTAGTCTACGACTGCATGGATGAACTGTCAGCATTCCAAGGCGCGCACCCGGAATTAAAAGCAAATGAAAACCAACTATTAAAGCGCGCCAGCGTAGTATTTACCGGCGGACACAGCCTTTACGAAGCGAAACAGCACCAGCACCCAAACATTCACGCCTTCCCCAGCAGCATCGAAAAAAAACACTTTGCCACAGCCAGGAATCTTTCAGAAGAACCGGCGGATCAAAAAGACATTCCTCACCCGCGTTTGGGATTTTATGGCGTCATAGACGAACGCATGGATATCGAACTGCTGGGGGGCATTGCGGAAGCAAGGCCGGACTGGCATTTAGTCATCATTGGCCCCGTGGTGAAAATCGACCGGGCGACTCTGCCAACTCACCCAAATATACACTATCTCGGGGGCAAATCTTATCAAGAACTGCCCGCGTATCTTGCCGGGTGGGATATAGCAATGCTGCCTTTTGCTATTAACGAATCGACTAAATTTATTAGTCCGACGAAAACTCCAGAATACCTCGCTGCCGGCAAACCAGTTATTTCTACTCCGATCCGCGACGTGGTGCGACCCTACGGAGTAAACGGGTTGGTTCGGATTGCTAGCAATTCTTCAGAATTCGTTGCTTGTGCCCAAGAAATGCTCAACGAAAGTTTGGGCGATCGCACAAAGTGGCTCAGCAAAGTGGACGCCTTTTTAGCAGACAATTCTTGGGACAATACCTGGGGCGAAATGCTGGGGTTGATCGAAAGTGCGATCGACGATAAAAGGCCGAAACCAGAAGGCAGGATGAAAGTTTTAAGTTAGGAACGTTGAGGTTTAAGTTAAAGAGTTACCAATTTATGAATTCAAAACTCAACACTCAACTATGCTCGCTTGTTGATTACCAATTACCAATTACCCTTACCAAAAATCAGAGGTGTTTTAATGTTTGACTATTTAATTGTCGGAGCAGGATTTGCAGGTAGCGTCATTGCCGAAAGACTAGCAAATGAGGCAGGAAAAACAGTCCTGATAATTGATACCCGCAACCACATCGGCGGCAACGCATACGACCATTACGACAACCACGGCATCCTCGTACACAAATACGGGCCCCACATTTTTCACACCAATTCGCGCCAAGTTTTCGAGTATCTTTCGCGGTTCACCGAGTGGCGGCCCTACGAACACCGCGTCCTTGCCAGCGTTGACGGTCAACTGCTGCCAATTCCCATCAATCTCAACACCGTCAACCAACTTTACGGACTGAATCTCACCTCCTTTGAATTAGAAGATTTTTTCGCGAAAGTAGCAGAACCAAAGGATTACATTCGCACTTCCGAAGATGTCGTTGTCAGCAAAGTCGGTCGCGAACTTTACGAGAAATTCTTCCGCAACTACACCCGCAAACAGTGGGGAATGGACCCGTCGGAACTCGACAACTCAGTGATTGCGCGCGTACCCACTCGCACTAACCGGGACGATCGCTATTTCACCGATACCTATCAAGCAATGCCCCTGCACGGCTACACTCGGATGTTTGAAAAGATGCTCGATCACCCAAACATCAAGGTGATGCTGAATACCGACTACCGCGAGATTGAGGGTTTTATTCCTTACGGGGAAATGATTTACACCGGGCCTGTTGATTCTTATTTCAATTACTGCTACGGCAAACTTCCTTACCGTTCCTTGGAATTCAAGCACGAAACGCTAAACGTACCCGTACACCAAGCAGCACCGGTGGTAAATTACCCGAACGAGCATTTATATACTCGCTGCACGGAGTTTAAATACCTCACCGGACAAGAGCATCTAAAAACTAGCATTGTCTACGAATATCCCCAAGCTGAGGGAGACCCTTACTACCCGGTTCCTCGTCCAGAAAATGCCGAGATTTACAAGAAATATAAGGCTTTGGCTGATGCAACTCCGGGAGTCTCTTTTGTGGGAAGGCTGGCGACTTACAGGTATTACAACATGGATCAAGTGGTCGCTCAAGCTTTGACAACTTACACTCAAATTACTACCAAGCCCGTGATTGAATTGGCGGCGAATGTTAACGGTTCTGCTTCTAATGTAAGCTCCTCAAATGAAGTTGCCGATCGCCCAGCCGCAGCTTCTCTAGAAGTCTCTGCTGTCAACGGCAACGGCAAATCTGCTAGCAAGTAGCTGCAAGCTGCGAGTTACGGGTAAAAATGTAAGGTGCGCCATAAGCACCTTACTCAGTTTGGATCAAAAGTTATTTAAGAATTCAAACAAGCGTTGAGGTAAAAATGAAGGTTATAGTTAAAATTGTTTTGTCTCATGAGGTTTTGGAAATATCTCAATTTGCTCATTTTCAGAAAGAAATACAGCGCCTAATAGAAAGCGGAGGCAAAATTCTGATGCTCGATTTCTCAAAAATTAATTTCCTGAAAAATTCGGAGTTAATGGCTGTAGTGGCGATCGTGAAATTAGTTAAAGACAGCGAATGTATACTTTTGATATCGGCTATGAGCCAACAAGTTAGAATGCTATTTGAACTCACGGGACTAGAACAAATATTTCAATGTTTGCCGCCGGAGGAAGAAGTTCCCCTCACAACTAACCGAGCTGAACCGTTAGAAGGTTTGCAAACTGTTGCCAGCTAAACTAGAGTTTTGAGTTGGGGAGAGTGTCCGAGTGTCCGAGTGTCCGAGGGGAAAATCTTTCTCTTCCTTCTCAAAACTTCGGACTGTTTTTGATGGCCAACGGTAGAATATTGGTTTCATGGCGATTGGGTAATCGAGCTGCCAACAACGGAAAATCAAGGGTTTGAGACGAGGACCTAAAAACTTTCCGGATTATTGCTTCTGACTAATGACTAATGACTAATGACTAATGACTTCAAAATAAGAGCTCCTTCAGATGAGGCTGTTTTAATCTACAGAACTTTTACAAATTAATCAGCAAAAAACTTGTCCAAGTCGGGGCAATAGTCGCTAACGTATAAATATAACTTCGGGTAGATGTGCCGATGAGCTGGTTAGGTAGAGAACTAGAAAATTGCGATATAGAAGAGTCTTCCACTCTAGACAGCAAGGTGACTGTTCAAGGGCGGAAAACAGGTTATCCGCGCCCCCAATTGCGCCGGAGCAACTGGATTTGTCTCAACGGTCAGTGGAGGTTTGCTTACGACGATGGGGGAGGCTGCGTGCAGCCGATCGACATTACCGAGTGGACCCGCACGATCGAAGTGCCGTTTGCTCCAGAATCGCCAAAAAGTGGCATCGGCGACACGAGGTTTCACGCTAACTGCTGGTACGATCGCGAATTTGACGTACCCCACACAGAAGGCAGAGTTCTCCTCCACTTCGGGGCCGTAGACTACCGCGCCCGCGTCTGGGTGAACGGTCAGTTTGTTATCGAACACGAAGGCGGACACACTCCTTTCTACGCCGACATTACAGCAGTTATGAACCTCAGCGGGCCGCAGCGGGTGACAGTCTGGGCTCAAGACGACCCGCAAGATTTGGAGAAACCGCGCGGCAAGCAAGACTGGCAAATAGAGCCGCACAGCATCTGGTATCCGCGCACGACTGGCATTTGGCAGACGGTGTGGGTAGAATTGGTGCCTCATACTTATATCGATCGCATCCGGTGGACTCCCCAGTTTGAACGCTGGGAAATCGGTTTTGAAGCGTTTGTCGCGGGCGATCGCCAATCCGGGATTCAAATTAAAGTTAAACTGTCGATCGGCTGTTTGCTGCTGGTCAACGACACCTACGAAGTCATCAACGGCGAAATCCACCGCCGCATCGCCCTCTCCGACCCTGGTATCGACGACTACCGCAACGAACTGCTGTGGAGTCCCGAAAAGCCGACGCTAATCAACGCTCAAGTGCAGTTGTGGGCCGACGGCAAAATGCTCGACGAGATTAAATCCTACACGGCAATGCGGACTGTCAGCATCCAGCGCGATCGCTTCATGCTCAACGGTCGCCCTTACTACTTGAGGCTGGTGCTCGACCAAGGTTACTGGCCAGACACCCTGATGACTGCCCCCTCCGACGAAGCTTTGCGCCACGATGTCGAATTAGTCAAAGCAATGGGTTTCAACGGCGTCCGCAAGCACCAAAAAATCGAAGACCCGCGATTTTTGTACTGGGCTGACGTGCTCGGGCTCCTAGTTTGGGAAGAAATGCCCAGCGCCTACCGTTTCACTCCCAAAGCCGTGCAACGGCTGACGCGGGAGTGGACGGAAGTCATCGACCGCGACGCCAGCCACCCCTGTATCGTAGTCTGGGTGCCGTTCAACGAATCTTGGGGAGTTCCGAATTTAGTCGAAGCCGCAGCCCACCGCAACTACGTGCAAGCGCTGTATTTCTTGACAAAAACCCTCGATCCGACTCGCCCCGTCATCGGTAACGACGGCTGGGAAAGCATCGATACCGACATCCTGGCGATTCACGACTACGACAACAACCCCCAAACGGTGGAAAAACGCTACGGGCCCGAAGTCCAACTAGCCGATTTGTTCGATCGCGGGCGTCCGGGAGGGCGCATCCTCACCCTCGACGGCCACCCGCACCAAGGACAGCCGGTGATGCTGACAGAATTCGGCGGTATCGCCTGCGCCGGCCGCGAAAACCCCGATTTTCACAGAGTTTGGGGCTACGTGCGCGCGTGGGACACGAAGGAACTGCAAAGGCGCTACACCGCGCTGTTGAAGGTAGTAAACCGAGTGGAAATGTTTAGCGGATTTTGCTACACGCAGTTGACCGATACTTTCCAAGAAGCTAACGGTTTGCTGTATGCCGATCGCACTCCCAAATTTCCCATAGACGCGATGGCGGCGGCAACTCTCGGGTGGGATATTCCCGAAGAAATTTCACAGCCGCAAGCTATTACTCAATGCTAAATAGGCTAAAGAATCAAGAGGGTATTTAAGTAAAAGTAGGGTGCGTCGCTGCCACAATCCCAGCTATTTACAAAGATTCCTTAGCGACGCACCATAACGCCATAACTAAAAGTAGAGTGCGTCGCTGCCACAATCTCAGCTATTTACAAAGATTCCTTAGCGACGCACCATAACGCCATAAGTCTGACGTAACTTAAGGTTTAGTCTGGTGCGTCGCTACTGAGATTTTTGCTTTGAGTTGAAGCTAGTCGAGGGCGACGCACCCTACGATACTAAAGTCATTACTACGAACCTTAAAACCTCGCTGTCAACTGTCAACTGTCAACTGTCAACTATCAACTATTTAACGATGTTTCAAAGTTTTTTCATGGGCGGTTTTGAATGTTCCACCCACAGAGTGCAATCTGGAAAACGCCTCGATGTCACAGCCGCCACCGGTCACGATAAATTTGCAGTCGCCGACTACCAACGCTTGCAGGACCAAGGCATTTACACAGTCCGCGAAGGCCTCCGCTGGCACTTAATCGAACAGTCGCCCGGAAAATACGATTTTTCCAGTTCCCTGCCAATCATCCGGGCCGCCCGCGACATGAAAATGCAGGTAATTTGGGATTTGTTTCACTACGGCTGGCCGGACGATATTGATATTTTCAGTCCCGAATTCGTGTCCAGGTTTGCAAACATGGTGCGCGCTTTTATGGAAGTGCTAACTGAGGAAACAGACCAAACACCTTTCGTGACTCCTGTCAATGAAATTTCATTTATTGCTTGGGCAGGCGGCGAAGTTGCTTATATCAATCCTTTTGCTAAAGGAAGGGGAGACGAGCTCAAAACCCAGTTGATCAAAGCTGCGATCGCAGCGATAGAATCAGTTTGGGAAGTCAATCCCAACACCCGCATCGTGCAAATTGACCCCGTAATTAACATTATTGCCGATCCTGACAAACCGGAGGATCGGGACGCGGCGGAAGGTTATCGCTTATCTCAATATCAAGCTTGGGATATGTTGGCGGGACGTTTTCGCCCCGAACTCGGCGGCAAGGAAAAATATCTCGATATTATTGGGTTGAATTATTACGATCGCAATCAGTGGATTCACAATGAAGAGCCGATGAAATACACCGATCCGCTGTACCGCCCGTTTAGCGAACTGCTGCGAGAAGTGTTCGAGCGCTACGGCCGCCCCTTATTCATCGCAGAAACAGGCACTGAAGACGATTTTAGACCGGTCTGGTTTAATTATGTGTGCACTGAGGTAGCGGCGGCTATGCAAGCAGGAGTTCCGATAGATGGAGTTTGTTTGTATCCGATCGTCAACCATCCGGGTTGGGATGACGATCGCCACTGCTACAATGGTTTGTGGGATTATTGCGATGAAAAGGGCGATCGAGAAATTTACCAACCTTTGGCGGATGAATTGCAGTTTCAAAGGCAGCAGATTGAACCGCTGCTGAAGTTGAAGAATTGATAGCTGCGATCTAATTCTGTAGGGTGCGCTGCGGCGCACCTTATACTAAATCTGCGTTAAAAATTCCCGATGATTTCCTAATATTTTGTTCGATCAACTCAGCATAAAAGAGTCAAGCTCATCTACATTATGAATAATCTTGGAATCAGGAACGCCATAAGCTTCAGCTAATTCGATACTAGCTTGCAATCTCAATTCAAGGTTTAAGTTAGAGTCAAAAGCTGCTTCCGCTAAGTTACCTAATCGTTCATAGGTAGCAACAAGATTAGCAACGGCTGCCTTATAACCGCGGTCAATTTTAGCGAGGGACTGTTGATAATATTGTTCCACTTGTCGAGCAAGATAAGTATCTTTTCCCAATAACTGCTTGCAGAAACCAGTCACAATTCGACCTGCGATCGCACCAATGACAGCGCCAACAACAGGAATCGGAATCAAAGCTTGTCCGATAGTAGCTCCAGCAGCAACAATGGCTGAATCAGCACAAGCGAACAAACTTAATTCAACGAATTGATCGCGAGTAATTTCCCCTCGATTCAAACTACCGACTAAACTAGCAATTTCCATGCCTGCACTAACAAAAGCACCAGCTAAAGGTGCAGATATTTGGGCAAAATTGGTTAACCCATAAATAGCCGTTGCCGATATACCACTAAGCGCAGCTCCTTTTGCGGTATCAAGTCCAATTTCTTGCCAATCTTCGAGGGTTAATTCGCCCTTGAAAACGTTTTTACCTTGCTTATACTTGGCGTAAAGCTTAGTAGCAAATCGAATACTACCACCAATAACCGCGCCTTTAACAGCAACGTTACCAAAATCAGCCAGAGTAGGTTGAGCCTCGTAGCGTATCCCATCCTTAATTTGTTTGTGTTCTTGCTTTAATTCATGCTCTTTGCGGTCTAGCGTATCGTCAACTTTGCCTATTTGCACATCTTCATAGTTAGACGATCCAGCTTGAACAGTCTGAGTGAAAGGACGACCAGACATCTGCTCTATTTCTTGAGCTTTTTCTTGTATTTTTTGAGCAGTACGACTTGTTATTCCCTCGACTTGTTGCCCTTTCAATATTTTATCAAAAATTTCATATTGGTTTTTAGGGATGTGGTAATATGACCCATCTCTGCCAAAGTTTTCGTATTTATTCATGTGGTCGAGAACGTGGTCTAAATTATTGCCAATCCCATTCACAAATTTAGACTGTACTTTAATACCATCAATTAAATAATCTTCCGGTGCTGTTCTACCCACTCCCTCAAAAGTAGCGCGAGTTTCAGAGGAGTTCAAAATAGATTTTGCATTGCGAATACCAACTTCCACTTGCTCAGCTATTTCACCGTGTTTTGTGCTTGTGTTTCCCAGAATTTTTTCGGGGATACCTACAAAATCACGAACTTTATCAATCTCCCCGATCGCTGCAAAAAACGCTCGGTCTTGTTTACTGAGTTCCGTTGCAAGCTGTTCTGCATGGCGCAGATTTTCCTCGGCTACTATTGCAGCAACGAATTGAGTTGTCAGATGTCTATCTTCTCTTTTTTCCATGTTTAAAAAATAGCAGCATTACTCCCTAATTGCTAGAGAACAATGCTGCACTCCTAATTATAATTACAGTTTCAGGTCTACGGTCTTTTTAAGCGACTGGCTCAGCGCTTCAATAGAATTGATTAAAGTCGCCAGCCTTTGTTTGAGAGATGACCTAAAATTCAGGTAATTCAAAGCTGCATTCTGCTTAAAGTATTGCAGTTCACTTTGAATAAAATTCGCTAGTTTGACAGTTTCCCCCTCAAGAAGATTGACTTCTTTCTTGGTGATGTTGACTTTAGCTGTGTCACCTTCAATTTCAAGAGCGCGGTTAGTAGCTTCTCTCCCAATTTTCTCATTCTCGCTACTTGTCCAAAAAGCACTACCAGCCAAAGCTACACCACCAATCCCCCAGCCAATCGGCCCTGCTAGTGCCAGCAGTGCATTTCCAGCCACCATACCGCCACCACCCACAGTAAGAGCGCCACCTCCTAACCAGGCTAAAGCAGCGTTAACGGCGGCTGCACCGGAAAGAGAAGCAATCGCAGTACCTGTTGAGGCTGTTCCAAAAGTTGTGGCAATTGCCATTGCTGCTGCTGGCCCAAAACAGGCAACTCCTGCTCCAGCCATGACTCCTGCACCACCTGCTGCTGCTACATTGCTGTTATGAGCCGAATAAATTAGATCCCAATCTTTGCCAGTAATTTCCTTGAGCTGAAACTTCAGTTTTGTAACGACTTTGCTAAACTCTTTTGGCGAATTGGCCAACGTGTTAATGTAATTTTCGCATAGTTGGATAATCTCAACCCCCCGATTAACTCGCGTTTGATAAAGACTTCCAGCGGCATTTTGTAAATACTCACAATCTCTTTGGTACTTTTCTACTGCACGGCGCAGTCTATCTTGTGCCTCTTTTTTGTATTCGTGGTTAAACATTTACGGGTAAATACCTAATTATGAGGAGTTTGTGTTGATAACTCTGTCGAGCAGAAAACGGTACGTCGCAAGACGTGAGCCTTTCCCAAATTTCGTGTGTAAAATTAATCACGTTCCTGCTTTCCATGATACTAATCTAACTATCTTTAACAAAGAAACTAATAAGCATTAGGAATTGTGTTAGACTTTGATTATAAAAAATCCAGAAACCTATCCCCTGCAATGGCATCCTCTAACGATCGCTTCCCCGAAGCTGCCCGCGACTGGGACTTAGAAACCCTTTACACAGACCTAGCATCCGCCAAGGGAAAGCGGCTCACGCCCACAGAGAAACAACATCTACGGGGTCTACTCTGTGGCTACAGTCCCGCCGAAATTGCCGAAAGGCTCAGTAAAAACCCCAAGGGAATTGCCGTAGATTTCTGTAATACTTTATACCAATATGTAAAAAATCTTGTAGGCAAAGCTGATGAAAAGGTAGAAAACTGGAGGAAGATTTGTGAATGGCTGGAGGACGCAGGATATAAAACTCAGTCGTCTCCCGAACCTGAATCAGGCGATTGTTTATCCGCAAAAATTATAATAAAAAAAGCAAATGTAGTTCTTGATAAAAATCAAATCATAGTTGATATAAACCTGCGAATCGTAGCTTCGTCACCTTCAGAGATTCCCATTATAGAAAACTTCGATATCAATGGCAATGGTGCAAACTAACGAAAGTGCGATCGCACTCCCCATAACAAATCACACTTAAATACCTCCTTTATTCTTCAGTCCGCGCAGGCGGACTTCGTGCGTGTAGACGCGGTTTCAACCGCCGAGTATCTTTTTAACATAATTTGCGACTTTAGATAGGCGCGAATTCTCAAAGCACGAAGTTATACTCTTAACATCTATTAAAAGCGATCGCCCGCCCCAACAAAAAATGTACGTCCAAACATTGCGAAAACCAGACGGCCGCCCACTCACACTCTACAGCCGCTACCCAATCCCAGAAGGAATCGCGGCCGTAAGTCCCAGCAATGAACCCGTACAGGCGAACCCGCACTTTCGCTGGCATCCTTTGCGGGGGGAATGGGTAGCATACGCCAGCCACCGTCAGGGAAGAACTTTCATGCCGCCGCCGGAATACAACCCGCTAGCTGCTACAATCAATCCCAAATTCCCGACTGAATTGCCGCCGGGAGATTACGATATAGCTGTTTTTGACAACCGCTTTCCCTCGCTGACTTTGCAGGCAAAAAACGCACCTGCAAGTATTGTAGAAACTTTGCCCGCTAAGGGCATTTGCGAAGTGGTAGTTTTTACTCAAGATCCGCTGGCTTCCCTCGGCGCTTTGGAGTTATCTCACTTAGAATTGCTGTTAGAAGTATGGGCCGATCGCACTTCAGTAATCGGCAGCAATCCCGAAATTGAATACGTCTTGCCTTTTGAAAATCGCGGCGTCGAAGTGGGAGTGACTTTGCACCATCCCCACGGTCAAATTTACGCTTACCCGTTTGTGCCTCCGGTGCCGGCGCGGATGTTAGAATGTCAGTCGGTTTACTATCAAAAAAACAGTAGCGGTTTGCTGCAAGATTTGATTCAAAAAGAGATTGCCGACAAACAGCGAATTCTTTATTTAGACGAAGAGGCGATCGCCTTTGTCCCCGCTTGCGCCCGCTACCCTTACGAAGTGTGGATTGCGCCCATCGCCCCCGCTGCCACATTTATCGATCTTACCGAAAAACAGCGCCAATCACTCGCTAAAGCCTTAAAAACAGTCACCCTCAAATATGACGGTTTGTGGCACCGCCCGTTTCCTTATTTGATGGCTTGGTTTCAAGGGCCGACAGACGGGAAACCGCACCCAGAGGCGCATTTGCACGCCGAGTTTTATCCGCCCTATCGATCGAGCGATCGGCTAAAATATCTAGCAGGAACCGAACTAGCCGCCGGAATGTTTGCCAACGACGCTTTACCCGAAGAAAAAGCTAAAGAATTGCAAGCAGTATCAGTCAATCTATTTTAGATTTGAGATTTGAGATTTGAGATTTTAGATTGAGGAAATGCTGACTCAAATAATTGATTTTCTTCCTTCTTCGTGGGGTGTCCCGCCCGCCCTAAAAATATAATTTAGATGCAAGAAAGCAGATGATAAACTCATTAAACCCAGAAGTTGACAGCAAACTTGAATTCATCCGCAAAGCCTTAACCGAAACAAAAGCGATCGCCCTTCGCTTGCGCGGTACAGACTGGTTTGCCTGGGCCACAGCCGGCGGTTCCCATACAGTATTGCTAACCGCAGAAACCGGAGTTGCAGAAATATTAATTACCGCCGAAAACGCTTGGGTTCTCACCGATGAAATCGAAGCCCAGCGCTTGCAAGATGAAGAATTGCCAGCCAACTTTCAACTGCACATCTATCCTTGGGCAGATGTTTCACAGCGCGAAGCTTTTGTCAAAGAAATTACTGGTGGCGGTAACGTGATGAGCGATCGGCCCAATTCCCAAGAAATGCCAATAATCGCATCTTTACAATCCCGCAAACAGACAATGATGTCAAGCGAATTAGAGCGATACCGGCGAGTCGGGCGTTTAGCCAGCGAAGCGATGACAGAGGTACTTTCCGCAGCAAAACCAACATGGACAGAATATCAGCTAGCGGGAGCCGGTGCAGAGGCATTGTGGGCCAGAGGTTTGCATCCAGCCCTGACATTAGTTGCTGGAGAAAGGCGTTTGCCGCTGTACCGCCACGCCACCGCAACCGCCGAAGAAATTGGGCGGCAAGCAATGTTAGTATTTTGCGCGAGGGGATGGGGTTTGTATGCAAATTTAACCCGATTTGTCAGTTTTGACTTTCTTGGAGAAAAGCATTCAGAGTTGCACCGACAAGTCAGAGAAATTGAAGCCGCCGCGCTGAATTCGTGCCGGCCGGGAGTACCGCTAAATGCGGTTTATGATACGCTGAAAACTGCTTACGAAGAGGAGGGATATCCTCAAGCAATTAGGCAACACCATCAAGGCGGAACTACCGGATATTTGGCGCGAGAGGTTGTGGCAAATCCGGCTACTTCAGATATTTTAGCAGAAAATATGGCTGTGGCTTGGAATCCGAGTTTGTCGGGAGCAAAAATTGAGGATACGTTTGTAATTCACAGCGATGGAACGTTGGAAAATTTGACATTCGATCCGAATTGGCCGAGTGTAGAAGTAGCGGGAAGATTGCGGCCAGTACCGCTGGAAATATGGGACGATCGACCATCGTCCATTTAACTTATCCCTCTATTTTCATCTCAGGTGCGATCGAGCCATCATGACCTGGAAAGCGATACTTTTATTTATTGTCAGTGCAACAGTCCTCAATCTACCGATCGCTTGGCTGATGGTCGCAAATCTCCTGCCGATTCAAGTCGCGGACTACAGCCAGGCGGAGCGGAGTTTTGTGCAGATTTGGCTCCAGGTAGCGATCGTGATTGGCTTGCAGTAACCGACCGAATTAATCCGATATGGTCATTTCCTTGTGTCTGCGAGCAGCTAAGGCTAATTCAAAGCCTGTCTTGAGTTGGTCAGCTTGATCCGAGGCATGGGATGCTTCTCCTCCTTGCCTCGCTTTGAGTTGTAACGGTGCGGTAATCGCAATCCGTTCCTCTTCATAGGCCGTAAGAGCTTTAGCAACAGAAGGAGTATCCTGCAAGTTCAGCCCCTTGAGTTTTTTTGTTAAAGCAACAGCATCCTCAAATGCCATAGTAGCCCCTAATCCCAAGGACGGTCGCATCGGGTGAGCGGCATCCCCTAATAAGGTGATTCTCTCTCTATCCCCCCATTTGGATACCGGTTCCCGATCGAACACGCCAGTTTCCACAATGGTAGTAGGGTCAGTTGCTCGAATCACCCTTTCAACAAAGGGAGTCCATTGGTCAAAAACTTGGAGAACCATAGCTAAAACATCGGTACTCTTCTCTGAAGTCGGATGGAGTGCAGTCCCTCCCCAAGCCAGTACGTCGGCTCCTGCATCCATAATCCAAAAATTTTTCTGGTCTCCGACCACGAGTTGAAAACCAGCCCCTTCTGCAAAGGGTTCAGCGAGGGGGGCTAGGATTTGACGGGGCAAGATTCCTCGCCAAGTCATGGTTCCAGTGTACAGAGGCGCACCATCTCCCACGGTAAGACCGCGAACCGCGGAGTGATACCCATCGGCACCAATTAACAGTCGTGCGCCAACATCGGGCTGATTCTCAAAGTGCAAACGTAAGGGAGTCTTGGACGCATCGGCGACCTTAGTGAAGTTGACAAACTTATGGTTGAGGTGAACGGATACGGTAGGTGGGAGTGTATTGTGCAGTGAGCTTTGTAGGTTATACCACGCTAGCCAAGTGAAGGGAGTACCCGCCAAGGGGGATTCATCAGAAAACAGAACCTCGCCATTGGGTCTCATCAGCAGTTGTCGCTGTGGGTTGGCAGAAGCGGCACGAACTTGGGTAGCGAGATCGGCATCGATCAGAGCCAATGCCTTATACCCCGCTTCTGCCAACCCTAGGGCAGCGCCGATGGGACGTAAAGCTCTAGCTCGTTCAAACACACCTACCGAAAAACCTACATTGGCTAGCCCATGGGCTGCACATAGTGCGCCCGGTCCTGCACCAATAATGGCGATATCGAAAGTTGGGGTTTCACTCATTTTTAGATACCGTTAAAAGCAGCAGCGACGAAAGCGATTGCCTTGAGCACTAGCGAAGCTAATCGCGCTTTATGTGATATGATGTAGGTTATGCTTGATAATAATACACTCACGCACTAATTCATAAAAGAGACCTCTTGCAAAAGAAGGCGGGCGCGATCGCAACCTGTAACAAGCGTGCATACCAACTATAGCTTCAACGATCGCCTTGGTCAAAGTTTGTAGGATTGTATCGAGTCGATTTATATATCGCCACCGTCGGTTCGGATGAAGATTAAATCTGATATCTGGACTCTATAATTATCAACTCAATAAACTTCAAAAGTTGATGTAGCTCAGATTAAAAAATCGCAAAAAAAGTCTATAATACAAGATGAGTTTCAAGAATGGCTCTACAGCTACAAGCCTGCGTAAACCTTTAAATTTATGCTGATAAAAAATGCTGGCATCATGCCGCGACCGGCACTCGAACATCACAAATAAAGGAGGTATTTAAGCGGGATTTAGATTAAACTCTCAATACAGGTCTTTCGGGATTTTCGGGATTAGGAATTAGACGCTGATTTTTGCAATCTACTAGCAAATCTAAAGTTTCTAACACAGTTTGACCGATTAGCACCATATCGCCTAAAACCATTGCCGCCTCAATAGTTTCGCGCCCTTCCAGTTCAATGATAATAGGCCCAGTCAATCCCACTGTTTCTTGTCGGCCATCAGCATATTTTGCTATTTTCTGACTCCGAATTCTTAAACCGAGCTGCTCTACTACATCCGCAGGTAACGCAGTTCTGACTGCGCCAGTATCTATGAGTGCTTCTGCTTCGTACACGCGCAACAGATTTGGATTGAGCACTCCTCGACTCACTAAGGCTTCATCAATGGCATTCGTTAGCTTGACTTTGACTCGAACTGCACCCATATTTTTGCTGGCTTGAGTTAAATCGCGATCGAGATTTATCATATCGCCTCTCTTTTCTTCTAGAAAGTCTACCTTTAATTCTAGCTTTAATTTAAGGTAGTAAGGTGCGGAGTGCGCACCCTACAATTCGAGTCTGTGCGTAAGTCTTACAGCGTATCGCAGGTTTATGAAGTGCAGTAGGGACAAAGGCTTTCGCCGTGTCCCTACGGGTATCTATCACTCTTGTGGGGTGGACATCCTGCCCGCCCTAAGCATACAAGTTAAATGCACAACAGCTTACTCATCTTCTGCATAGATAAACCGATACAATTCGCTAGGATCTGGCTCAGGGCTTTTCTCCGCAAAATCTACCGCATCATCAATTACTGCTTGAATCTTATTATCGATCTCTTTTAATTCTTCAGCAGTTGCCAAAGTTCGATCGATCAAATCAGCAGCTAACTTCTTAATCGGATCGCGGGGGAACCAATATTCCTTCTCTTCCTTAGAACGCAATTCGTCGGGATCTGCCAAAGAATGCCCGCGAAAGCGATAAGTCAAAGCCTCGATCACAGTCGGCCCTTCGCCGGCACGCGCCCGCGCTACAGCTTCCTTCGCTACTTCCCGCACCGCCAAAACATCCATCCCGTCAACCTCAAAACCGGCCATGCCAAAAGCATGAGCCTTCTTGTAAATCAGCGGGTCAGAAGTAGCTCGCTCGTGGGCCATGCCGATCGCCCATTTGTTGTTTTCCACAACATAAAGAATCGGCAACTTCCACAAAGCCGCCATATTCAAACACTCAAAAAACTGCCCGTTATTCGCAGCACCGTCGCCAAAAAAACAAGCAGTTACGCCATCGGAAGTTTCATCTCCCAAGGCTTCGCGCCGGTACTTCGATTGAAAAGCCGCCCCCGTAGCTACAGGAATTCCCTCAGCCACAAAAGCATAACCTCCCAACAGCCGGTGTTCGGCCGAAAACATATGCATCGAACCGCCGCGGCCCTTCGAGCAACCAGTTTCCTTCCCGAACAACTCCGCCATCACCTCCCGCGCCGGTACGCCCGCGCTCAAAGCGTGTACGTGATCGCGGTAGGTGCTGCTGACGTAATCGGTGTCATCCCGCCGCATCGATCGAATTACCCCGGTAGAGACAGCTTCCTGGCCGTTGTACAAGTGGACAAAACCAAACATTTTGCCCCGGTAGTACATCTCAGCGCACTTGTCCTCAAAGAAGCGCCCCAAAACCATATCCTCGTAGAGCATCAAGCCCTCATCCCGAGAAATGCTGACGCTTTGCGCGTCAAAAACTGGTAAAGTCCGTTCCTGAACCATAAATAATTAATACCCGATCGGCTTCCTAAACATCTAAATGTAAACCGACAGAGGACACAACCGCAGCAGAAAATGGTCGAACATTTTCCCAGCAGCAGTTCACAAGTGGTTAAAATGGGGGAAGCAGGGGGCCAAATGCCCGGCCACCGAATCCTGCAGAAATCGTGGATAACAGTTTTGGTTGCAGCCTGGTTACTGGTGGCCAAAGGCCCGGACTGGCCACCGACTCCCGCACAAACCCGACTAAGTTGTCACTAATGCTTTTGTGACAAACCAACCTTAGCTAAGATAGGCTAATTCAGTTGCTAGCGCTTTGGGGAAGTGGACGTAGTGTTAATTCCACTAGATTACTACCGGATTTTGGGTCTACCGATTCAAGCTACTGCCGAACAGTTGCAGCAGGCTCACCGCGATCGAACTTTACAGCTCCCGCGCCGGGAGTATTCCGAAGTTGCGATCGTTGCCCGCAAACAATTGCTCGATGAAGCCTGCGCCGTTCTGTCAGACTCAGACGGGCGCAAAGCTTATGATGCCAGTTTTTTAGCAAAAACTTACGATCGAGAGTCGGAAGCAGCAATTTGGGCCAAGCAGAGGTCGAAAACATCAGCAGGCGCGGCTACAGTTTTGCAAGACGACGCAGGAGAAACCGCTACCTCTGAGTCAAAGGATTTAGACGCTGCTCCCGACCCCCACACTCCAAGTATTGAAATCGATGACAATCAATTCGTAGGAGCCCTGCTCGTACTGCAAGAACTGGGAGAATACGAACTCGTACAGAAGCTGGGTCGCCCGTATCTCAACAATGGCAGCATCGCGATCGCCGAAGGCCGCTTCGGCGACCCCCAGCTCGTGCGGCCAGATATAGTTTTAACAGTAAGCCTTGCCTGTCTAGAACTCGGTCGCGAACAGTGGCAGCAAGGTCAGTACGAAAATGCCGCCAAATCATTAGAAGCAGGCCAAGAACTGCTGCTGCGCGAAAGCCTATTTCCAAGCGTGAGGGGTGAAATGCAAGCCGACATATACAAACTCCGTCCGTACAACATTTTAGAGTTACTATCCCTCCCCGAAGAAAAAGTCGCCGAGCGCCGCCAGGGACTGCAAATCCTGCGAGAAATGCTCGAAGAACGGGGCGGCATCGACGGCTCGGGAGACGACCGATCGGGTTTAGGTATAGAAGACTTCCTCCGATTCGTCCAGCAACTGCGCAAACACCTAACCAGCAGCGAGCAGCAGACCCTCTTTGAAGCCGAAGCCGGCCGCCCCTCTGCAGTCGCCACTTACCTCTCGGTCTACACGCTGTTAGCCCAAGGATTTGCCGCCAGACAGCCCTCAATGATCCGCCGCGCCAAGCTGATGCTGATGCAGCTCGGCCGCCGCCAAGACGTTCACCTCGAAAAAGCCGTGTGTTCCTTGCTGCTGGGCCAAACAGAAGAAGCCAGCAGAGCCCTCGAACTCAGTTCGGAAAAAGAACCCCTCGCCTTCATTCGCGAACATTCCCAAGATTCTCCCGATTTGTTGCCCGGACTGTGCTTGTACGCCGAACACTGGCTGCAAGAAGAAGTGTTTCCCCACTTCCGCGACTTGGCCAACCAGTCAGTCTCCTTGAAAGATTACTTTGCTGACCCGAAAGTACAAGCTTACCTAGAAGCTCTGCCGCAAGATGCAGAAACCGCCAACGAATGGGTGGTAGTGCAGCCTCGCTCCGGCAAGCCCCAGGGGCGGCTGCAACCAGCGGGCGATCGCCCGCCCGCACCCCCACAGCCACCAGCAGCCAAGCAGGGAGCCAGTACCGTCACCTTGACCCCCGTACCGACCGACAGCTCCACCGCAGCTTCAGGTCCGAAATACCAGGTAACGGCGGCAGGACTAGGCGCGGCCTCCGTCGTTTCTAACCCGACAGCTACGGCGGGAGGCGCACCCTCGACCTCCAAACAGCGCCGGCGCGCACATTCAACCGGGCGCAACGGAGCGATCGGCCAGAAGGTAACAGGCGATTTGGTCGATCGGGCACGCACCACCGCAGCGCAAATTTCCACCAAAGTCAAGTCCATGCCTCGAAACAGGCTGGCTCTGTTTATCGTCGCAGGTGTCCTGAGCCTCTTAATTCTGTGGTTAATACTCAGTCTGTTGGCGAGCGCCCTGCAAGCCCTCTCGGGCCCATCCCTCCAAGGAGAACAAGCCTCCGTCAGCCTGGAAGCACCGCCCGTAGAAATCCCGGCTGTTTCCGCAGCCCCAGAGCCGAGCGCCGCCGCCCCAGTGTCGGGAGCAATCACTGAGACAGCAGCAAGAGACATTGTTCAAAGCTGGCTGTCGGCGAAAGCAGCGGCTTTGGGCCCCAACCACGCTGTCGAAGAATTAAAGCAAGTTCTGACAGAACCGGCTTTGTCTCGCTGGCAATTGATGGCAGATGCTCAACAGCGAAACAACGCCCACCAGCGTTACGTACACAAGCTGCAAGTTAAAGGAGTGACGCCGAATCCGACTAATCCCGATCGCGCCGAAGTAGAAGCCCAAGTAGCGGAAAAAGCCGAAGTGTTCGATGCCGATCGGCTAGTTACTTCCCGCAACGAAAACCTCCGCATTCGCTACGACTTGATCCGCCAAGATGGAGAGTGGCGGATTATGGATTGGCAAGTGATGAAGTAAGGAATTGGTAATTGGTAATTGGTAATTGGTAATTTATGGTTGCTAGTTGCTAATTCCCAATTGCTGATGATTATTTTAATTTTTAATTCCTAAAGTGGGAGTTGTGAATTGCAAATTATTGTTGAAGGTTGGCGTTTTATTTATCATTCCTATTGCGTAGCCAATCAATTTCAACTACTAGAAATGCTCGCTCGCCCGCGAGAACAAATAGAGCTTTTCCACCGCGATATGCCCTACATAGACCCAGCTTGGAAAACGAAAATTAGTTTGTTCGATCGCCCAAATGAAACATTGCTGCGCAGCATTAAGAGTCCTGCGGTAAATCAGTCAGCCGACGTTACGCTGCGAATGTACTGCCCGTGGAACTTTGCAGCATCCAGCAGCGCCGAAACTTGGGTATTTGCAGCCACAGAATGGGGGATTATTACCAGTACAGTATTGCAGGGGATCGGCGTTAGGTCGATCGCACAAACCCCCGTTAATTCAGAAGCAAAAATTATTACACCATCGGCGTGGTCAAAAGCCGGCTTAATTCGCAGCGGAGTTGAGGGCGATCGCATTGCCGTCGTACCTTTGGGTGTCGATCCTCAGATTTATTATCCTCTCTCAAGCGATCGGCGTCAATTGCTGCGCCAAAGCTTCGGCTGGTCAAACTATTTTATATTTTTAAACATCGGAGGGCAAACCGATCGCAAAGGCATTCGTCCTTTATTAAAAGCCTTCGCTGCGGTAGTTGACAAATATCCAGATGCCAGATTAGTTTTAAAAGGTTCAGAACTGCTTTATCCCTCCAGAGACGAAATTGCCGAAGCCTGCCGAGTTGTCCTGAACGATGCGGAAAGAGCGAGAGTTTTACCGAGATTAATTTATACTGGTGGGCAGCTATCTTTTGCTCAAATAGCTGAGTTTTACCAAGCAGCAGATGTTTATGTTTCTCCCTATTTGGCAGAAGGTTTTAATCTGCCGGTGTTGGAAGCTGCGGCTTGCGGTTTGCCGGTGATTTGCACGGAGGGCGGCCCTACGGATGATTTTACGCGATCGGACTTTGCACAGCGGATTGAGAGTAAATTTACGGCTGTGGCGAGGGAGGGGGAAACCTTATTTATCTTAGCTCCTGAGTGGGAACATTTGACTGATTTGATGCGCATAGCGATCGAACAGCCGGGAATTGCTGCGAAAGCTAGGGTTGCGGGCCCGGGTTTTGTGGCTGAGAATTTTACTTGGAGGCGCGCAGTCGATCGATTGCTTGAGGTTATTTTACCAGACAAAAAGCAAGAGAAAATTGAATCCTCAACTTTTGAACCAATTATTTTGTAATAATAAATAACAAATAAGGAATAACAAATGACTGATAAGTTAATTGTTGAAGGCTGGCGTTTTTTGCCGCACTCCTACGCAATCGCCAATCAATTTCAGCTACTAGAAATGCTGAAATACCCCAACTTAGAAATTTTCCACAAAGACATCCCCTATCTAGATGAAAATTGGCAGCCAGTAACCGGTTTGTTAGATGCAACTGCTGAAGCAGCAATCAAAAATATTCCTCACCCTTCCAAATCTCTAGAAGCAGACGCTAACTTACGGATATCAGTACCTTACAATTTGGCACCCTCAAATACAAAACGGACGTGCTTGTTTGCCACAACAGAATGGGGAATTCTACACAACGAAAACTTTAGAATAACGGGGGCAGATTCCCTCCGTGAAGGACACAGCAACTCCGATCTAATTATTATTACGCCTTCCCATTGGTCGAGAACCGGATTTATCCGCAGCGGTGCGAATCCCGATCGCACAATTGTCATACCCTGTGGCATCGATCCAAATATTTACAAACCTGTAACAAAATCGGAACGCGAAGCTTTGCGAAAACAGCTAGGATGGGACGGATTTGTGTTTTTAAATATTGGTGCAGGGACGCCAAATAAAGGCATCGATTTATTGTTGAAAGCTTTCGCCGTGGTAGTTGAAATTTATCCCGAAGCTAGATTAGTATTGAAAGGAGAAGAATCAGTATATGGGTCGGATTCTCTGATAGCTCAAAACATAGACGAACTGACCTTTGAGGAAGCAGAAAAAATTTTGCCGCGCATCGCATACTTGGGAGAAACATTGACTTTCGATCGAATGGCTCAACTTTATCAAGCCGCCGATGCTTACATATCTCCTTATTTAGCAGAAGGATTCAATTTGCCAGCATTAGAAGCAATTGCTTGCGGCTTGCCGGTCATCTGCACTAAAGGCGGCCCGACGGATGATTTTACAACTCCAGATTTTGCTATGCACGTCGAAAGTACGTTTCAAGAAGGTACTTCTAACGAGCAGCAAATATTCCGCCTGATGCCGAATTTAGAACATTTGATCGCCTTAATGAAAAATATTATAGAACAGCCGGAATTTTGCGATCGCGCCTGGGTTGCCGGCCCAAAATTTGTAGCGGATGGATTTACCTGGAAACACGTTGTAGACCAATTGCTAGAGGTACTTTTGCCAACAATTCGATCGCCAAATTCAAATAGTGCGATCGACAGTAAAGCAATTTCCGCTCCTTAGCGCTTGTAACGTGCTGTTGAGAATCTCTATAAGTGCGCGCTGCAATAATCTCAAATCCTAATTTTTCCCCGATCGCGCATAACACCCGATACCGATCGCGCTACAATTGTCAATCGGGATGAAAATGGCTGATCTAAAAGTAGGGGATAGTTTCTATGGCTACAAATCGTCGCATTGAGCGTGTAGCTTCACTGATTAAACGGGAAGTCAGCCTGATGTTGCTGAATGGAATCAAGGACGATCGAGTCGGTGCAGGTATGGTTAGCGTCACCGACGTAATTGTTTCGGGAGACCTTCAGCATACAAAAATTTTTGTCAGCATCTACGGTACTGATGAGGCGAAGGCCGAGACTATGGAGGGTTTGAAATCTGCTACTAGCTACGTCCGCAACCAGTTGGGTCAACGGGTGCAACTGCGCCGGACACCGGAAGTGATATTTCTCGAAGACCGTTCTTTGGAACGGGGCGATAAAATGCTGATACTGCTGAATCAGCTTTCCGCCGATCGCAAACCGGATATTCTAGATGGGGACGAAGAATTCGCTGAGGACGAAAGTCCTGAAACAGACGAAGATTAGTTTATGAAGGAAGAAGGAAGAAGGAAGAAGGAAGAAGGAAGAAGGAAGAAGGAAGAAGGAAGAGGAAAGAATTTCTGATTCCCGATTCATAATTCCTGATTACCAATTCGCAATTCCCGATTCCCAATTCCCGATTCCCAAATCTAAAATCTAAAATCTAAAATCTAAAATCGAATGATTGACAATCTTTCCTTACCAGAACTGGTGGCCCAGATGTTCGTGGTGCGCGCTTCCGGCTGCTTGTTCGACCACCAAATTCGGTATCCCGAATGGGAACCAACTGCCAGCAAACTCCGCTATTATCTGGAAAAGTTGGGCGTCGGCGGTGTGATTTTGGTGGGGGGAAGTGCTGCGGAGTTGGCGGTTCGATCGCACCAATTGCAGTCTTGGGCCAAGTTTCCGCTGCTGCTGGCGGCTGATATTGAGGAAGGTGTCGGCCAGCGGTTCGCGGGGGCGACTTGGTTCGGGCCGCCGATGGCAATTGCCGAAGTGGCGCGGCACGATTCAGGTAAAGCCGATCGATATGCCGAACAAATGGGCGCTGTGACTGCGATCGAAGCTAGGGCGATCGGTTTGAATTGGATTCTCGCACCAGTAGTTGATGTTAACAACAATCCCGACAATCCGGTAATTAACGTCCGCGCTTTTGGCGAAACACCGGAAATTGTCGGCAAATTGGCCGGGGCTTTTATTCGCGGCGCCCGCCAGCACCCGGTTTTGACTACAGCTAAGCATTTTCCCGGCCACGGGGACACTGCGGTTGATTCTCACTTGGAATTGCCGGTTTTGCCGCATTCGCCAGCGAGATTGGCTGAGGTTGAGTTGCCTCCTTTTGTCGAGGCGATCGCGGCTGGCGCGGATGCTGTGATGAGCGCTCACTTGCTGATTCCGGCTTGGGATGCTGAGTTTCCTGCTACTCTTTCTCGCAAAATTTTGATGGGGAAACTGCGAGAAGAGTTGGGATTTGAAGGTTTGATCGTGACGGATGCTTTGGTGATGGGTGCGATCGCCAATAAATATGGCGCTAATGAAGCTGCTGTTTTGGCTGCTGAGGCTGGTGCTGATGTTTTGCTGATGCCGCTTGACCCGGAAGGGGCGATTTTGGCTGTCTGCGAAGCTGTCACTCAAGGGCGGATTTCAATATCACAAATCAAGGAATCTGTCAAGCGAATTTGGAAAGCGAAAATAAAGGTGGGTTTGCCGATTTCTGACCCCCCCCAACCCCGCCTTGCTAAGGGGGAAAGCAAGCATCTAGAATCGATCGAGTCGATCGACTTAAGTTTGCTGGCAAATCCAGAAGCAAGGGCAACGGCAGCCGGTATTTTGCGAGATTCTTTGAAATTTGGTGGTTCTCTGCCTTTAGTGCCGAAAAAACCCTCCCAGAAGCAGTTTTTGCGGAATTTGATTGTTGTAGATGATGTTTTGGGGTGCGAGTTTTTGGGAAAACAGACTCCGGCGATCGCCCGGCCCGAAGAGTTTGGTTACGAATTGCAACTGATTGACGATCGCACAGGGGCGATCGCTGATAATGCAGGTGCAGAGCATTTTTCTCCGACACTTCTGCAAATTTTCATTCGCGGCAATTGCTTCCGAGGCAGTGCTGGTTTGACCCAAGCAGCTCGAGATTGGTTTAAGAAATTATTAAAAACGGGAGAACTGCAAGCTGTGTTAATTTACGGCAGTCCCTACGTTTTAGAGCAATTTTTGCCACACTTGCCTCCGAGTATTCCTTATGTATTTTGTTTCGGGCAGATGCCGGCAGCGCAATCTCTCGTTCTAGAAGTGCTATTCGGCATTGACGGAACTGGTAATGCTTGAGTTGCCCGACTTCTGAATCTTTCCTTTGCTGCTTGCTGCGTTAGGAGTTAAATTCATCAACCCGGTTTCTCGCCACAAATTCTGCCTTTGGTGGCGAAGTATCCAGAAACCGGGAATTGGACGCGGGTTCCTAAGTTCTGAATAGAGCTTTCCAGCAGATCCGCCTGCTTGTGGGGAAAATGTTCTGCTTCTCAACATCCTAAGACAGATCCCATCACTTATTGATAATTCGTATAATTTATTTTTATTTACGGCAGTGAATTGTATAGCTGTATACGGACAAAATTTAACTTCCATATTCGTAAGTTTGGACTATATTATTACCAGGGCCATAAAATTTTTTAGTAAAACATTGAGGGCGCATTATGATTCACTCCACTATTCCCCAAATCCAATACTCTTTAGATGTGATCCAAGATGAAGCCCGCCACCTCGTCCACGAGGGCGTGCTGAGCCGCCAACAGCCTATCTACACGCTTTGCCAATTCATTCCGCCCCGGGAATGGGTCTGTGTAGAGTGCGAGTTAGAAAAATGCGACTTCTTGCTGCGCGATCGCATCGCCGACCTGATCGGTTCTGAAAACTGGGACAATGACTAAAGTTTGGTTCTCTTAAATAAGTTTCCAAGTAAACTCCGGCTGTGTTAAAGATTCTTAATTCTTTAATCCTGGGAATTTTCGCAGCGCAAATTTTCCAATTCGACCCTCAGCGCTGCCATGTGTGCAGTTAATTCTTGAATCTCTAGCTTTACGTCGGGTTGTACAACCGACTCGGGAGAAGCGTCAGTCGCTGTATCCGATTGCTTGGGCGAGACGGATTCGCTTTCTGCATTCTCCCGATCGCCCGGTTGAGAGAAAATAGTATCTACAAAATTCCGCGCTTCTCGATCGGTCATTTCTCCTTTTTCCAGCAACTCCGAAGCGAGCGGGCCCAAATCTGACTGCCGAAGTTTGTCCAGATTTTCTTCTCGCTTTTGGGGATCTTGCAGTGTCTCAAGTAAAAAGGAAGTTGCACCTAAAGTTAGGTGAAATCCTGTTTGCAGCATTTGAGGTAGGTTGTCGGGATTCATCTCATAAATACCGATAGAACGTTTTTCAGAGTTTTTGGTTTGCCCGTTGCTCGAAAGGCCGCGGGTCTGCCGTTTTTCTACAGAAAATACTAAGTTATTCGTCGCGATCGCCCCCTGTCAGGAAACATACGCATCTAGGGGGATGTTTTTTTTATTAATAAAATCATTCTATCATTACTGCGTAACTTAAGAAACGTCAAGTGTAAAGTTTTGTAAGGAACGAAACCTCGCCTTTAGAGGGGTCAGTCGATTTAAAATTTAAGATTTGAGATTGAAGAGGACAGACGCGCTGGGACAGAAACCCGGTTTCTCGGCAAAATTTGCGTCGGGGAACGAGAAATCTGGGAAGAAACTGGGTTTCTGAGGTCGCAAGTGCCTCCCAGATTATCTATTTAAGATTTGAGATTTTGAGGTTGAATCGAGTTTAAGGATACAGCGCCTCGCCGGTGGATGGGTCAAATATAAATAGTCGATCGAAGTCAAGCTGTACCGTCAGCCGATCGCCGGATCGCAAGCGCACACTCCCAGGTATTTGTAACTGTACAGTAGTTTCAGCGCTCAACAAAGGCAAACTCGCCCGGATTAAAGTTTCTCGCCCCAGAGGTTCCACTACCTTTACCTCTACATCGAGAGGGACTTTTTCTAATGCCCAAAAATCAGTTTTCAAATCATCGTTTTCTGCTGTTTGCGGCGTAAAGATTTCTATATTTTCTGGACGGAGGCCCAAATCAAATCCTTGTCCTTCTCTCGCCTGTAATTTTTTCTGAATCGAGGGCGGACAGGCTAAAGATTGATTTCCCACTTGAAAGGATTCGTTAGCATAAATTGCAGGCAAAATGTTCATGGCGGGATTGCCTAAAAATGTGGCAACCATGCGGTTAGCCGGTTTGGCGTAAATGCTTTGCGGGTCTCCAATTTGCTGAATTTTTCCCCCATTTAAGACTACAATTTTATCCGCTAAAGTCATGGCTTCCACTTGGTCGTGAGTAACATAAACCGTCGTAATTCCTAACCGTTGATGGAGTAGTTTGAGTTCGGCTCTAGTGTCGTCTCGCAGTTGGGCGTCGAGGTTGGAAAGCGGTTCGTCTAAGAGGAATACTTTCGGTTCGCGGGCGATCGCCCTTCCGAGTGCTACCCGCTGCTGCTGTCCGCCTGATAGCTGTTTGGGCTTGCGGTTGAGGAGGTGGTCGATCGAGAGCGATCGGGCTACTGTTTCGACTCGTTCTTGAATTTTAGTCGGGTCAACATTCCGCATCCGCAATCCAAAAGCCAGATTTTCTGCGACAGTCATGTGCGGGTAAAGCGCGTAATTTTGAAACACCATTGCGACATCCCGCTGTCTCGCCGGAATGTTGTTAACTAAATTATCTCCGATGTAAAGATTGCCGGAAGTTGCTGTTTCTAAACCTGCGATCGTCCGCATAATTGTAGATTTCCCGCAGCCGGAGGGCCCGACTAACACCCAAAATTCCCCGTCCGGGATTTTGAAGCTGATGTTTTCTATCGCGGTAACGTTTTGGTAGCGTCGGGTAATATTTTCTAAGCGAACATTTGCCATTTTTTGACTGTAATTGGTAATTGATAATTAGTGCTTTTTACCTTCAGCCTTCAGCCTTCAGAAAACTGTTCTAATTCTAAAACTGTGCGGTCTAATTCTTCAACTATAGGCGTTAACTCAGCTTGGCGTAATGCTTCTACCACAGAACGATAATACCAGAGAGAACCTTCTTTGCCACCTTTGAAGCGTTCCCAAACAGTATCGCCTAATTGACGGAAATCTTTCAGGATCGATCGAGCATTATAAAGTTTATCAGTAGCCGAGACTAATCTGACTGAGCCAGAAGCGGTGAGAATGCGATCGATGTAGGCTTCTTTTCGCTGACGCCAAGGGGGTTTCGGCGTCGCGTCGCTGTCGGTACAGCCGTCTACAATAGCTGTGACGTTATCGCCAAAGCGGGCGCGGATGGCTTCGCGGGTGGTGGGGCCGCCTCGATCTTCGATCGCATCGTGAAGCAAAGCTGCGATCGCCTCATCTTCCGAAGCCCCGTATTCTAAAGCTATACTAGCAGTGCCCAACAAATGAGCGATATAGGGAACACCCGAACCTTTGCGGACTTGAGTTGCGTGCAATTCGGCGGCATAGGTGAGGGCTTCAGAAAATCGGTTTGATAGTATCATGGAAGTTACCTTATTTAATCATGTCATCAAAGGCTAATCGCCTGTCAACTTAAAATCGTCAAAGAGAGGTTGCGATCGTGACAGCTACTACAATTTTACCCGAAATTGCCGACCCAAAATTAGAGCCAGAATTACAGCCAAACTTAGAAAATATACCAAAAATTCAACCCGAAACTGAGGCAAAAAAAGTCATATCTCTCGAAGACTTTTTAGTCAAGCCCCCTGATAGAATGGAGTGGGTTGACGGCAACTTAGTGGAGAAAACAGGAATGACATTCAAGCACGGTCTCGCTCAAGTTAATCTAGCTACTTCCTGGAAAAATTACAAAAATTCCAGCGGACAGGGAGGAGAAATTGTTACAGAAGTCCTTTGTCGGACTAACAAACAGGGCCGCCGTCCCGATGTCGCTTACATCACTCCTGAACTGCTGCCGCAATCAGGCAATTTTACAGCATTTTCCCAAAGTTTTCCCTTAATAGCGGAAGTTGCTTCTCCCGAAGATAGTGGCGAAGAGTTATTTGCGAAAGCTCAAGAATATTTGGAATCTGGATGTTTAGAAGTTTGGTTGCTGTTTCCTGAAGCTAGATTAATATTTGTGAATGCAGGGCAACGCTGGCGGTTGTTTAATGCAGATGAAGTTGTTAACACTCAAACTGTACTTACAGGTTTTAGCGTAGCTGTTAGTGAATTGTTGGCTTGAAGAATTTGTTAAAATAATTTATTAAAACCAGAAAAAAAGAAACTCAAGGTGAGAAACTTTAGCTGAAGACTGGGTTTAATGAGAATGTGGGAGCGATCGACCTACAGGTAAGTTTGAAATATTGCTACAGTCGATCGCGATCGAGCTATATCGAGCTATAACGTAATGGGGTTGGGAGATTGTTGGTGGAGTGCGATCGCCTTTAAATTTGAGCCAGAACGATCGCCGCCTGTCGCTCTGAAATAGATTGGTATACTAAAAAGAACAGTCTGCTAACAAATCAGAGCTTATGACCACCTCCGGGCCACTCCACCAACCAACAGCACATCAACCAACTCAGCCATTGTTGTCTCATCAAAAAGAGAAAGCGACTCGCAACTTGCTGATGCGACTGGTCGTTGGAGTTACGACATTAATTGTCAGCGTCGGTACCTATTTCAGCTACCAAGTCGTGCGAAACTTGACGCTGGAAAATCTGAAGCGCGATGCGTTTCTAGAAGTCCAGCAGGGAACGAGTGAGATTGATGGCTGGCTTAAAACACGTAAAGCTGAGGTACAAATACTCTCCATCACTGAGACAGTACGCTCATTAAATTGGTTGACGGCGGAAGCTTATCTGCAAGCAGAAGTTGAGCGAATCGATGAGTTTTTCTTTTTCTACTGGGCAACACTAGACGGTACACTGTACACCACTGCAACCGGGCGCTCTGACATAAATGTTAGCAATCGTCTGCACCATCGAGGCGCGATCGCAGGTAAGACTGCGATTTACGATCCGGTCATCAGTCGAACAACCGGAAAGCCCTCGATTCCCATCTCGGCTCCCATTCGTCAGAGTTTTGAGGCTACCAGTCCACCAATTGGGGCATTCGGTGGTTTTGTGAAAGTCGATCGCGTTGCTCAAGTTGTAAACCAACTACAATATGGCAGCAACAGCTATGCCTTTGCGATCAACTCCAAAGGTGAAGCCATTGTTCACCCAAAACCAGAGTTAATGTCAACCCTGGAAAAACCTGCCCCTAGCTTGAGAGAATCTCCTGACCAATATCTGGCGGCGATCGCCCAACGCATGGTAAACCGAAAGCAGGGCATTGAATTAATCCCCATTGACGGTACTCAGAAATATGTTGCATTTGTGCCGCTGCAAGAAGCGAATTGGTCAGTCGCCTTAGTCATCCCCCGCGAAAACATCGAAGCGCAACTCAGACCGCTAGATTTGATGGCACTGGTCGTTGTCGGACTTGCAGGCACAATGATTGCGGTTCTATGGCAAGTGCAAGCGTTTGAGCAAACCCAACTGAAGAAGTCAAAAGCAGCAGCAGATGCGGCAAAAGAAACCGCTAATGCAGCGAACCAAGCCAAGAGCGAATTCCTCGCCAACATGAGCCACGAACTCCGCACGCCCCTCAACGGTATTTTGGGCTATGCTCAAATCATCGGACGCAGCAGCGCGTTGCCAGCAAAAGAACGTCATGGGGTAGAAATCATTCACCAGTGCGGTTCTCATTTGCTGACGCTGATTAACGATGTGTTGGACTTGTCCAAAATTGAAGCCCGCAAACTAGAACTTGCACCGAAAGCGATTCACTTTCCCTCATTCCTCCAAGGTGTCGCTGAAATCGGCCGCATTCGTGCCGACCAAAAAAACATTGACTTCGTTTACAATCCCGATCCGCAGTTGCCTGAAGGGATTTTTGCTGATGAAAAACGGCTGCGTCAGGTATTACTCAACTTGCTGGGAAATGCAATTAAATTCACCGACAAAGGTTCTGTCACGCTCAAGGTTGCCGTAGTTGAGAATCATGCCAATCCGTTCACTCGCAGGATCGAATTTCAAGTCGAAGATACGGGCGTTGGAATTGCGCCCGATCAATTGGATAAAATTTTCCAGGCTTTTGAACAAGTGGGCGATCGCCAGCGCCAAGCCGAGGGCACCGGTTTAGGACTGGCGATCAGCCAAAGAATTGTCGAACTTATGAACGGACAAATCCAAGTTAAAAGCCAACCCGGAGTCGGCAGTGACTTCTTTTTTGAGGTGGAACTGGCGATCGCAACTGATTGGGCACAGCAAAACTCGATCGCGACTGGAAAACAAATTATTGGTTACGAAGGACAACGGCGCAGCATTCTTGTAGTAGACGATCGTTGGGAAAACCGAGCCGTTCTCGTCAATTTGTTAGAGCCGCTAGGATTCCAACTGACTGAGGCCGAAAATGGACAAGCAGGATTGGAAAAAATCCGACAGTCTCAACCAGACTTGGTGATTACAGACTTGGTGATGCCAGTCATGAACGGCTTTGAACTGCTCAAACAGGTTCGCCGTACAAATGATTTGCAACACCAAAAGATGATTGTCTCTTCTGCATCGGTGGCACAAGCCGATCGACAAATGAGTTTAGATGCAGGGGGAAATGATTTCTTGGCCAAGCCAGTAGAAGTCAGTGAATTATTTAACCTCTTAGCCACTCATTTAGAATTAGAGTGGAAATATGAAATAACAGCCTCAAACGACTCTCAGCTCTCCACTCCAACGACTGCATTAGAGAACCAAGAAGGGATTATTGTTCCTGATATTTTAGAATTAAAAATTTTACTAGAAATGGCACAGCGAGGCAACTTAAAACGGCTGCGAGAACACACAGAACATATTGCTCGCTCTAACCCTCGCTACGCGGGTTTTGCCTCACAAATTCTTCAGTTGGCCAAGCAATTTAAAGCCGAAGAGATTGAAGAGTTGCTAACACAACACCTCACAGAGAAGAAAGCCGATGTCTAGTCCTGAATTAATTCTGGTGGTGGATGATACCCCTGCTAACTTAGAAGTGGTTTGTGAAACCTTAAGTGATGCGGGGTACGAAGTAGCAACCGCAATCAGCGGCGATCGCGCTCTGAAGCGAGTCCAAACCCATCCTCCCGATCTGATCTTGCTCGATGTCCAAATGCCAGGAATTGACGGCTTTGAAACCTGCCAACGTCTGAAGGCAGATTCCACAACAGCCAGTATTCCCATCATTTTTATGACCGCTGTCTCCGATGCCGATAGTAAGGAGAAAGGATTTGTCCTGGGTGCTGTGGACTACATCACCAAACCCTTTCAAGAAAAGGAGATGCTAGCACGGGTGAAAACTCATTTGCAGCTACGGCAGTTAACTAAAAATCTCGAACAGCGTGTAGCTGAGCAAACGGCTGATTTAGAAGCAGCATTCACCCAACTGCAACAGTCTCAAATTCAGTTAGTCCACACCGAAAAAATGTCTGCTTTGGGCAATTTAGTGGCTGGTGTCGCGCACGAGATTAATAATCCGCTCGGCTTTATTGCTGCCAATCTGAAACCCGCTCAGGACTATATTAAAGACCTATTTCAACTGCTCGCTCTCTACCAACAAGAACTCCCTAATCCGAGTGCCACGCTACAGGCAGTCGTGGAGGAAATAGACTTGGAATACTTAGAAGAAGATTTACCCAAGTTGATCGATTCGATGCAAGAAGGAGTCGATCGCATTAACACAATCAGCATTAGTTTAAGAACCTTCTCGCGTTCAGATTGCGATCGCCCTGTCCCTTGCAATATCCACAACGGGATTGACAGCACCCTGATGATTCTCAAGCATCGCCTCAAAGCCAACGAATCTCGCCCGGAAATTGAAGTCATCACAGACTATGGCGATCTGCCACAGGTAGAATGCTTTGCCGGACAGTTGAATCAGGTGTTTATGAATCTGCTGGCAAATGCGATCGATGCCCTTGAGGAATCAAATCAAGGACGCAGTTTTGCAGAAATTAAAGCCAATCCCAATCAAATCATTATTAAGACACAATTGTCGGAAGATCGGGCAGCGATCCGAATTCAGGATAATGGGATTGGCATGACGGATGCGGTGAAGCCAAAAATCTTTGAGCATCTGTTTACCACCAAAGGCGTGGGGCAAGGAACAGGGCTAGGATTGGCGATCGCCCGTCAAATCGTAGTCCAGAAACACTCTGGAACTCTAGAAGTCAACTCAACTTTAGGTCAAGGTACAGAGTTTGTGATTTCTATTCCGGTCAAGGATCTCGCTGTAAAAGACTTTCAGGCAAAAATCTGCGTTGACGCAGTATAACAAATCGTTGCAGCGGCGGTATAAAGATGATGGGTGATGCTGCAAAGGCGATCGGCCGCCACTGAACTCAACCTTTGTTATAGATATCATTAACGGAACAATGCCAGTATGCCAGATGAATCATCGCCTCCTTTCCTGTCGATTACCCTTCATCAGGTAGGGGCGGGTTCACCAACAATATCTGCCAATAATTGACAATCTCAAAAACCCGCCCGGCCGGGATATTATGGTCAATCGATCGGACATGATATTACTCTTTTGGCATTATCCTAATATTTGAGCAGCGGTAAGTACGGAAGAACCGAAAATATATCTACTCCGTAAGGGCGACAACTGTCAGATATTAAATTAGATTAACATCAATCTGTTAGTATGAACTGTATTCTTGATTGCACAGCTTTTGAGCGAGATCGTGCTGTGTTAGTAACTAGCATCCCTGCCTTGAATTAATTAATACTCACTCAACTTTTTCTTTATTCAGCCCCATTACCGACAGAGTATTTACCAAAAGTGCCATAACGATCATTACCATTCCAATTAGTTCAGTGGAAGAAGGAATTTCCCCTAATTGTATTGAAGATGCTAAAATACCTAGTATTGGTGTTAATAGAGCACCTAAACCAGCTATACCAGCAGGTAAATTTTTTAAAGCATAGAGCCAAAGTAACCAAGCCAGAGCGCTTCCTGGAACTACGTTGTAAACTAAAGCGTAAATAAAAGCCGGGGACCAATTAATTGGTGGGAATTGTAGGAAGACATTCACCAAAGCAAGCGGCAAAAATCCAAATAACATTTGCCATGCAGTGAAAGAAAGCAAATCTATCTGCATCTTTTGCTGTAATTTTTTGGTGATGACTGCACTTGTAGCCCAACTAAATCCTGCTAAAACAGCTAGTCCTTTACTGACGACACCACTATTGGAACTGAAAGGCAGTAATATAAATATTAGTCCAATAAAACTTAAGAAAATCCCAATCCATTGCATCTGACGCAAACGCTCTCCTAAGAAAATCCATGCTAATATAAGTAACCAAAATGACATTGTATATGTCAAAATGGCGGTTTTACCAGCTCCTCCACTAACTAGAGCATAGGTGGCTAAACCAATAAAACCTCCATGCTGCAAAATGCCAACACAAAATGTTGTCCAAATTTCTTTTGGTCTTATTGACTTGCCTAGACAGATCATCACTAAAAATAAACTTAAAGCCCCATAGAATGCCCTCAAAGCCGCAAATGTAAAAGGTGAGGCATATTGTACGGCTATTTTCATCATCACCCAGTTGTATCCCCATATACAAGATAAACCAAGTAAGCAGAGAATAGCGATTATTTGAGAATATTTTGACTTGGGCATGATGATATTGGCTAACTTATTTTTAATTTCTGTTTTTTGTCTAATTTGGAAAGCGGTTATGGGAGATATTATTTTAAATGCTATTTCCTACCGATTAATTATAAGTAGGAATTGAGATCCTCAGAAACTATTTGAAAAGTTTTTTCTTTATCAAATGCGACGCTTGAATACCTCATACAAAAATGACCGATGATCTATGAACCAGTGTTGCGGATCTAGCATTTGGCGCAGTTCATCCATTTTCCGATACCTCTCTTGATGGAGGTAATGGAACTCGGCACGATTCGCACAGAATTTGCCCCAATGTGTAGTCGGATGAAAATCCCGCAGTGCTACTTCTACTTTGCCGAGAAGACGCTCAACGATCGTCTCGCTGGCATATAACGACAACTGTATAGCTAGGAAATAGTCCCTTGTACCATCGACATCGTAGCAGGGTGACATCAGTTGCCGATCGCTCTTGACGAACCGACATTTAATCCCTGATGGGAGCGCTTCATAAAACATCGGAGATTCATCAGCAACGAGCAAGAGACTGTCGAGAGCATCACCAGCGCAATCGATAGGCACAAAGTATTCCGCCTGAAAATATTCGCCAACACCCAGCAAGTCTCGTTTAGAAAGCGTTGAATGATCCGCGATTACATCCCAGTATGTATCTGTAAAAGTCGTTTTCTCCTTAGTCCAGATCCCTCCATAATAATGTACGGCATCTTCATTAAGCAGTGTTCCCCCCATGTACTCTTGCTCATGAGATCGATCGTCTATGCCATTAGCTATCCTGCGAATATACAGGCGTACTGAGTGCCGATCGTTGTCCAGGTTAATCCGTAGCATTGATGAGAACAGGTCTGTGGATCTGACAATTTCGGGCAACAATGGCTTTAATCGCGCCCATCGATCCAACAAGTAGACGCTCTGCTTTAGATAAAACATTTTCACACACCGCAGGGTAACCGTCGCGACGATTCCAAGCACGCCCAAGTGGGTGAACATTTTGACATCATCCAACTTGTAAATTTCGCCCGTTGCTGTGACGATCTCCATAGAGACAAATTGCTGAGATAATATTTGTGCGCCCGATCCGTGAGACCCTGTGGCTGATGCACCTCCTACGGTGACCTTGGTATATGCACTGATGTCGGCTAAAGCAAGCCCGTGACAGGCTAAGTACGGAATGAGTTCCGAATAGGTAATCCCCGCTTCGACAGTTACCTCCATCGTGTTGAGATTGATTTCGCGTACTTTGTTCATCAAGGTCATGTCAATAAGCAGATCGCAGGTGATGGTAGAGATCGACTGTTCCTGACGCTCTGTTTGGCACGATGCGGATGTTTTGAGGGGATGGGTTTGAGGAAATTGGAATGAGCATCGTTCCCCAAGTACATGAACTCTTTTCTGCTTGCTCGTTTCAAGCATACCAAAAGACTTTATTTTGTCCACCAGTTCACCGAGCGATCTCGGTCTGAAAATTCCTCTTTCGGAATGACTCAAAAAACGGATAGATTGATTGAAATTTAGCAAGTGTTCTTCATTTGTCATCGTTCGCATGTGCTGCATATTGATTTTTGGCTAAAAGAGATTGTATTCCTCGGTGCAGAAAGATAGTTCACAAGGATATCTTTATATCTTCAAATGTCGAGATATCGGCGAGTCCACCTACACGGTCGATGTGAAGCGCCGCCATTCCCGCGCTACGTGCTGCCTCAACCTCAGATGGTGTATCTGACAGGAAGAGAACTTCGACAGCTCTCCAGCCAATCGTTTCGGCAATTAAACGATAGGAATCAGCCTCGCGTTTCGATCCCGTCGATGTATCGAAATAGCCTGAGAGGATAGGGGTCAAATCTCCTGCTTCGCTAAATCCGAATAGTAATTTCTGCGCCGCAATCGATGCCGATGAGAAGATATAGAGTGCTATCCCATCGGCGTGCCATTGCCTGAATGCTGCTTGTGCATCGACATAGATATGCCCCTTAAACGTGCCCTCATGAAAGCCTTCAGCCCAAATCATTCCCTGTAAAGTTTTGAGTGGCGCGATCTTCTGGTTTTCATCAATCCAGCGCTCCATCGTTGCAATCGGATCGCTAGGTTCAATTGCTTCAACCTCAGAAATGATTGCAGCCGTTTTGTCTGGGTGTGCCATGCAATAGCTACCCAGCCTAGAACGAGAATAGGGAAACAGTATTTCGGTAAAGAAAGAACTGCTCGATGTCGTTCCTTCGATATCAGTCAATATTGCCTGTGGCTTTTTGATGTGCTTGATTGATGTGTTTTTTTGCATTGTAACCTCATCAAATTTTACCCTGATGCTGTCTGTCGTTACGATCGCAGACAGTTTTTTTTGAATTGTTAAGTTGATGGGCGAAATTAAACGGAACTACGTAAGATTACGTAAACAAGGCTAAATCACGCACGTTTTAGGGATTTAGATACTTTACAATCGTTTAGATAGTTTAGTTTTACAGCACCTACTTACTTATTTGTATATCGAGCTTGCGCTTCAAGTAACACCTTGCTCAAGTATAGCTTTCTCCTCCGTCCGTCCGCATTAATTTTCTGTTTGGGAAAAGGGTAGTCGCCACGATCGCGCTTTTTGACCTCCTTAGTCTAAACTCCAATAGTCCAGAAACACTCTGGAACTTTAGAAGTCAACTCAACTTTAGGTGAAGGTACAGAGTTTGTGATTTCAATTCCGGTGAATGATCTCGCTGTAAAAGACATTCAGGCAAAAATCTGCGTTGACGCAGCATAACAAATCATTGCAGCGGCGGTATAAAGATGATGGGTGATGCTGCAAAGGTGATCTGCCCCCCGCTCAACTCAACCGTTGTTATCGATACCATTAACCAAACAATCCCAGTATGCCTAGTGAATCATCGGCTCCTTTCTTCCTCAAGCTCTTTAAAGAAGTGCCTTTACAAGCGATCCTAGTTGTCCCATTCGTGGTTCAAACGGTGGGGGCAGTGGGTATTATCGGATATCTTTCCTTCAGGAATGGACAGAAGGCAGTGAACGATGTAGCTGCTCAGTTGCGCCACGAGACGAGCTCACGCATCGCACAAAATCTAACTAACTTGGTTGCCAGTCCTTTTCAAGCGTTTGAAAGCTATGAAGCTACACGAAGCCAAAACCGGATCGACCTTAATAACGGCAGGGATATAGAGAAGTTCCTGTGGCGACAACTTCCTGCCTTTAGGAATCTCAGCCTGACAGCGTTCATTACAACCAACCAAGAGTTTTTTGGTGCTGAGCGGCAAGATGATGGTACGATCGCGATCCGCACTTCGGAAGTAGAAAATAACCGTGCGCTGACAACCTACCGTACTAACTCAAGCGGCGATCGACTCCAAGTCATCAACGCTGGCAAGCCGAACTTTGACCCGCGCAAACGGCCCTACTACACAATTCCAGTCCAACAAAGGCAAGCAACCTGGGGAAAAGTGTTTCCGCACATCACTGGCAAAACGATGTATATTGCGCCCGGTCAACCAATATACAACTCCGCAGGCGAGCTGCAAGGCGTGTGGATGGCGAGCTTAAACTTGTCAGCGATCGGGGATTTTCTCAGAAGCCTCAAAATAGGAACAACCGGACAAAGTTTTATTCTGGAACGCTCTGGAGAAATGATTGCCACCTCTACAGGCGAAAAACCGTTCCGATATTATCCAGACAAAGTTGTGCAACTGCCAGAACAGCGGGTTGAACGACTCAAGGCGATCGATAGCGAAAATTCCACCACTCAGAAAACAAGCCAATTTTTACTAGAGAAGTTTCAAGATTTCCACCAGATCCAGACATTTCACCAGCTTGAGTTTTCGATTAACGGTGAACGCCAGTTCGTGCAAGTTGCTCCTTTTCAAGATGGCAGGGGGATTGACTGGCTGGTGGTTGTCACCGTTCCAGAATCAGACTTTATGGCACAAATTAATGCCAATACTCAAAGTACGATTTTGTTAAGTCTGCTGGCGCTAGGTATCTCTCTGGGAATTGGCATACTCACCAGTCGCAGGATTACTCAACCGATTTTGCAGCTCAATCAAGCATCTTCGGCAATGGCTGCCGGATCTCTGAGCCAAGCGGTGACAGAATCATCCGTCTATGAGTTGCAAGAACTCACGCAGTCGTTTAACCGTATGGCTCAAGAGTTACAGGAATCATTTAACACGCTGGAACAAGCCAATGAACAATTAGAGCATCGAGTCGAAGAACGCACGGCTGAGCTAAAAGCGGCAAAGGATGAAGTTGAAACTGCCCTTAGAGAACTACAACTGGCCCAGACTAAACTGATTCAAAGCGAGAAAATGTCGAGTTTGGGGCTGCTAGTTGCCGGAGTTGCTCATGAAATCAATAACCCAGTGAATTTCATCTATGGTAATCTCAGTCATGCCGATGAATACACTCAAGAACTATTAAAACTCGTGCAAGCTTACCAGACTCATTACCCCGAACCTCCACCAGCGATCGCACAGCAGTCAGAGGCGATGGATTTAGATTTTATGGTTAACGATCTATCTAAGCTGATCGAATCAATGAAAGAGGGGGCGCGACGAATTCGAGAAATTGTCTTAGCATTGCGAACATTCTCTCGACTGGATGAAGCAGAAGTTAAATCAATCAATATCCATGATGGGATTGATAGCACGCTGGTTATTCTGGACAACCGTCTGAAGCCCAAGCCGAATCATCCAAAAATAGAAATCCTGCGAAACTATGGTTCTCTTCCCCTGGTGGAGTGCTATCCGGGACCGCTCAATCAGGTTTTTATGAACATCTTATCTAATGCCATTGACGCCATTGAAATCGCGTTTAAGCAGGGAAAACAAATGACTCCCGCAATCTCCATTCATACGGCCCTCATCGACGAGAGTCGGGCCCAGATCCGAATTGGGGACAACGGCAGCGGCATTCCAGAAGCTATCAAACAGCAAATCTTTGACCCCTTCTTTACAACCAAGCCGGTTGGAAGTGGCACTGGCATGGGGCTGGCAATCAGTTATCAGATCGTCGCCGATCGGCATCAGGGCGCTTTAAGTTGCAGCTCACACTCTGGAGAAGGTACGGAGTTTGTAATTCAAATTCCGCTCAAACAGAAGTTGAGAGATGAGGAACTATCTAGAGATTGAGTAGTTGTCATTGGCGATCGCGATCGGCGCTTCACACGGCACGCTCAGTCGATAAAACAGGCTACAAAGGACTGGTTGACAACAGGAAGATGACCATCATTAAAGGTTCTTTATTCCTTGGCTGCATTCTATCCGATCTCTCGAAGTGTTCCGCCAGATCGCTCCTTCAAACCATCCAAACTATTGATATAGTAAGCTGCTACGCAGCTAAACCGGATAAAATAGCATTGCCTTTATTTTTGATTTTTCGATCCCATTTAATAACCATT
>NZ_JAUBPE010000031.1:0-74456 GCF_036700565.1 Microcoleus pseudofavosus SVA1_A4 | reverse complement strand
ATATTTTTGCCAACCTTAACAGTGATCTCATTATCTAGAATTCATAGATGATGTTTTTTGTCAATGCGTAAGTCCTAGCTTCTTCCTTTTTCTTTCTTCCTTCTGGTATACCTCAAATCAAAAAACAAGGCGACCCAACCAGGTCGCCTTGTCTTTTATCATAAAAAATGCAATTTGTCAACAGCAAACAGCTACTTTTTTTTCCGTTTAGCCTTATCTAACCGCCTGCGATCACGCCATTCAACCGCCGTCAAATAAGCCACCCCGCCAGTCACCGTCAGCAGCAGTACAAAAGCCACTAAAACGAGAATATTAGCAATCGAAAATTCCACAACCCATCTTCCTCTGATTTAACATTTTCTACTTTCGATTTTAGATTAAAAATGTTAACAGTTAACAGTTGAATGTTGACGGCTAACTGTTAACTGTTAACACTTCCTTCAAACTGCTGGCAAATCTTCCAAAATTGTAAACCTCACATGATTAATTGCCAGAGTCCCCACGGAAACATCCTCCTTGTTTAAAGGAAGACCCCCGCTCGTGAGACCTTGAAACCGAATTCCCTTGCCAATTTCTACGTGATACCAAGCCAAACCCATAAAAAATCGCAAAGGATAAGGGCCTCTGTCTTGAATATCATCAGGATTAGATTCCATCGGCACCCAGCCAAAACCCGGAATGTAAAACTCCAGCCAAACGTGATTGAAATCCGGCTCCAGCGACACCCCTTTTCTGTCAGCAAAAGCCGGACACTTGTAGCGCCCGATCGTGCGGCAAGCAATCCGATTCAACCTTGCCAAAGCCAACAACACCCCCACGTACTCGCCGCAAGAACCGATGCCGCGGCGCAGTACAATATCGGGAGTGTCAATGTGAGGTCTAATCCCGTAAGAAAGTTGGTCGTAAACAAAATTGCGAATGCTCAGTAACTGCCTCAGAATATTAGTTTCCGAGCCAATGGCAGCCACAGCAGCCGATCGCACAATCTCCGTATCCATCGCCAAATTGTCATTGTCCACCAAATACTTAGCTGCAAACTCCGGCGACAGCTTCGGAATCTTTTCCACATCCCGAGGCGACAACTGATACTTAATCGATCGAACTTCTAACAAAGCCTTCCAGCCAAAAATTCGGCGTTCCCCAGGGTGCAGCCGATCGAACTTAAACACCGCCACCCGTTCCCCTTCCTGAATTTCCTCAGTAAAAGGCATTCCGATCGGCGTAATTTTCCTGACCTTTTGCCGGTGAGTTTCCGAAGGCAAAGCAATTCGCCACTCCAAATTTTCGATTTCTACCTCATCGAGAGGAGACAGTTCCTCCACATAAGACATTTCCATCAAAAAACCGCTTGACAGAGCGTAGCGCTCTGCTTCATTGTAGTGAAAAGACAAAGGCTGAATAAAAGTGCGATCGCGCTTCGTCAACTGAAAAGGATCTTCCGAATTTGGGTCATCCCGGATGTAAAGTTCATCCCCAGCATAAGCCACGTACAGAACCTCCTCCCCCGTCTCTGAATCCTTGTGAAAAGCCAAACCAGAAGGCGACTCAAAGGGAGTCAAAACGCTAAATTTAATCTCCCCAGTTGCCCGTTCCAAACAGTAAACAGTTTGCTCAGTCTTGTCGCAAACCCAAAGTTCCTCATCCCGGACAGTGATATTTTCTACCCCTATACCGGGAGCGTAAAACCGAGTAATTTCCCGACCATTTTTCAGGTCAAAAACCAGAATATAGCCCAATCTCTGGCACGTCACATAAAGCGTAGATTTCCAAACTGCAATCCCGTCAGCAGGATAAGGAAGCGAAACAAAATGTTCCGGCCTGAGTTCAGCCATCGCCCCGTCCCGAATTGCTCCCGGACAGCAACAAATATCCTCATCCCGCGCAAACCAGAGAGTATCTTCCGAAATAGCCAGCCCGGTTGCGCCCGCAAACTTAGCCGTTTGACAAGGATTCAAAACTGTAGTGTTGTCAGTTTCTCGATCGATCTCCAATAGCAGCCCTTCGGCGCGATCGACAGCGAACAACCTATTTCCTAAAAAAGCAATGCCGTGCAGTGCCAAGACCCCGATCGGTCTTACCATCCGCAGCCCCGAAGGCTGTTTCTCCGAGAGAACTGGTGAATCGAGATTCATGCTAAATTTTTTGCCGGTATTGTACAGAAAACCTGATTCGTAACTTGTAGCCGATGCTTGAGGTTCGCCGGCAAAATTGCCGAGGTTCCTGATATCTAGGACTAACCCATCAACCGGGTTTTTTTTACGAAAATACGCGTTTTAGCTTCTTCCCAGAGTTAAAAAACCCGGAATATTAGTCTTTGTGAAAGTTAGGTTTAATAACCTCAACCCAACCTGCTGCCGTGAAGGCAAGTAAGTATAACTACTAGGCTACCACTGAAAAACGCTACACACAATTCCATATTGGTCAGAGCAGCCAAACTAATCGTATCTGGCGGAAGATATAAATTAAGTACAACAGATTACTATATCCGTCAAAACCTTGGGTAGAATAAAATCGTGCGATAAAGTTCTTAGGTTCATCAGAAGGCAGGTTCGTCATGGCTTGGAAGTCTGCTCTAAACATCCGTGTCTTTTGCTTAATTCTGTCTTTAGAGGCAGTTGCCGCCGGTAGTTTCTTAATACCAGCTCTTGCTCTCAACAGCCCCGCAAACAGCGTCCCGCGCCCCTCACAACCGCAGCTACCCCTCAACTGGCAAACAGTTCAACCCCCTGAACCAACCGGAAGGAGACCGAACAGCCAGCAATTGGGAGCCACGTGGAATAGCTTTCAACCGCCGGAGCAGGGAGTACCCGGAAGGCGGGAAGGCGGAGGAACCCGCGGCTTAGAATGCCCCACTGCCACAACTGCCTTAACTGCCTTGATTCCCCAATCAACTATGGGGCAAACCATATCAGCAAAGCCGACATTTTTCTACTACCTTCCCGTAGCCCTGGACAAAACAGTTCAGTTTGAGTTAGCAGACGAAAGGGACAAAACACTATACAAAAAAAGTTTTCGGATGGTAACTAGCCGTCCTGGTATCGTTAGCGTCAGCGTCGGCTCCGACGGCAACTCGCCAGCCCTGGAAGTGGGCAAAAACTATCAATGGTACTTTACTATCAAATGCAACCCAAAAAACTATAGAGATGATGTTCTCGTTTCCGGGTGGATCAACCGCACCGCACTCGCCCCAACCGTGAAAACAGAGTTGGATCGATCGGGCGATCGCGCCAAGCTCAGCATCTTCGCCCAACAAGGTCTCTGGTACGAGTACCTGGCAACTCTAGCTCAATTGCGCCTGGAGTTTCCCAGCGATGCCAGTTTAGCGCTCAAGTGGTTAGAAGTGTTGAACTCAGTCGAACTCGGCAAAATCGCCCGAGAACCATTAATCGCAAGTGAGTTAACACCCATCACAAGAAAATAATTCGACACCAGTTTCACGCAAAGAATGCAATGGTAGGCAAGCCCCAAACCCCGATCGCCATAAGTCATTGCCAAATCTAAAATCTAAAATCGTATGACTTGTGCAGCAAGTACCAAAAACCCGGTTTCGATCGCGGTATTTGGCAGCGCCACAGATGATTTTTGCCTGTTCCGGGTTTTTTGGTCGATCGTCCTAAATAAATTAAACTTTTTGTGCTAAGCAGTTCGGACTCCGACGCTCTTGAAAGCCGGACTGTTGAAATTTTTATGGTCAAATTGCGCCTAATACTAAATGATAAACTGGCAGAGTCAAGCAGCAGACAAACTTATTTTAGAGAATTTATAAATTATGCGCCCGATTCCAAATATTGCAATATTTCGGTTGGGGATTTCACTTCTAACTGCGCTCCCGCTCGCTTGCTTTTATGCCAATCAAGCTATATCCCAAACTTCCGATATTTCTCAGTTGCCCGCCGCCGCTGACAACTCAGCAGATCCGGGCAACGAAGTATTAGCACTGCAAAGACTGGAAATCCAGCAGGATGAAACTGCAACAAACTTCAATCAACTCCCGGATTCGAGCGAGAGCAACCCTGAACCGGAAATACAATCGAACCGCGCCGAGAACAGGCAAGATGCCTGTTCCACAATCGATGAAACTGCTTGTGGTGCGGGCATCTTGCCCGAAGCAAAAAATCTGGTTGACAGCGATCCCAAATGTCAGAACCAGCTACCTTGCAATGTTTTAGCCCAGAACCCACCCTCGGCGCCTCCAAACCTGCCGCCGCCCCCGACTCAGCCAGATCCAAATCGCGATCGATTTTTGCAACCAGCCCCGCAGCCTTCCCCAGAACCTGCCCAAATACCTCCAACAGTAGGGCCCCAACCCCCGTCGCCAGTTCCTGTGCCGCTGCCGAATGAGGTAATTCAGGTGCAGAAAATTCAAGTAGTTGGCAGCACAATTTTAAGCCAAGACGAAATTAATGCCTTAGTCAAGCCGTTAGAGGGCCGTTCGGCCACCCTAGAACAGCTCAAACAAATCGCCGACAAAATTACCGAAATTTACCTCAATCGGGGCTACATCACTTCGAGAGCCGTCTTGCCGCCCCAAACTATCACCGCAGGGGTAGTCCAAATTCAAGTTATCGAAGGCAAGCTGGCCCGAATTGAGGTAGAAGGAACTAAAAGATTGCATCCAAGTTACATCCGCAGCCGGATTCGACTCGGTGCCCGAATGCCTTTAAGCACAGCTTCCTTAGAAGACCAACTCCGGCTGCTGCGAGTCGATCCTTTATTTGAGAATGTAGAAGCCAGCCTGCGGGCTGGGGATAATGAAGGCGAGAGCATTCTGATCGTCCGAGTCTCGGAAGCTAATCCGTTTCAACCTACTTTCAGCTTTGACAATTACTCGCCTCCCAGCGTCGGTTCCGAAAGATTGGGAGTTAGTTTGCGGCACCGCAATATAACAGGAAATGGCGACGAACTTGCGGCGGCTTATTACCGATCGCTAGGCGATTCAGACGTGTTTGATTTCAGCTATCGCGTGCCGCTAAATGCGATGAACGGCACTTTGCAATTGAGGGCGGCGCCGAACCGCAACAGTATTGTAGAAGAACCTTTTGACACTTTTGACATTTCGGGCAAATCGCATTTATTTGAACTCAGTTACCGCCAGCCGCTGCGGAGAACGCCGATCGAAGAATTTGCCTTATCTGTCGGTCTTACTTATCAGACAGGCAGAACTTTTCTCGCCGGCGAACCGGTTCCTTTTGGCATCGGCCCGGACTCCAAAGGTGTCACGACTACGACTGCAATTAAGCTGGGACAAGACTACATTCGGCGCGACCCGCAGGGTGCTTGGGCCGTGCGATCGCAATTTACGATCGGGACTAGCTTGTTTGATGCTACTCAAAACGAAGGTTCCGATCCAGACGGACAATTTTTTAGTTGGCTGGGTCAAGTGCAGCGAGTACAGCGATTGAACGACAAACATTTATTAATTTTGCAGTCAGACTTGCAGTTGTCAGCTAATAGTTTGTTGCCTTCGCAGCAATTTGTAATTGGCGGCGGGCAATCTTTGCGCGGCTACCGCCAAAATGTCCGTTCTGGCGATAACGGGTTCAGAGTTTCGATCGAAGATCGGATTACTTTGCAGCGCGATGCTTCGGGAAATCCCAAACTTCAATTAGCTCCTTTTTTGGATGCGGGTACGGTATGGAACGTTGCGAACAATCCTAATAAATTAACCAATCAGACATTTTTAGCAGGTTTAGGTTTGGGGGTAATCTGGGAACCGATACAGCGGGTCAACCTGCGAGTAGATTACGCTTTTCCTTTGGTGAGAATTAGCGATCGGGGCGACAATCTGCAAGATAAGGGCATTTACTTCAACATAATTTATACGCCCTAAAATGAGCGATCGGCCGGGATGCTACGCATATAAATTGTCTGTTATGGCAGAGGGGAGATGGTTCTTTGTGGGGGAGTGTCCGAGGGAGAGAGTCTCCGAGTGAAAGATGAAGAAAATATTTCCTTCTTGCTTCTTCTCTCTTGCTTCTTCCCTCGAACCTCTTCCTTGTTCAACATCCGATATTAATCGCCGACTTCCCCGACAACCTCCGCAGCAGCCTGACTTTCGAGCCAGAGTTTGAGCAGCAAGAGCTCTGCCCGATCGCCCAACACAGTCGCAAACACGCCGTCAGCCCCCTCAGACGCGCCAGAAATCCACGTACCGCGCAGAGTCACTTCTACAAAGTCAGCATCAGCAACACAAAGGTCGATCGCATCGCTGTCATCTCGGCGGGCCTCAGATTCCAACAGAGACAGCGCCGGCAAATTCGCCGGCAGCAAAAATGCCGCAGTGCTCGGTTCGACGCTGATGCTTTGACCAACTCGCATAGCCAGCACAACTCGCAGCGCCACTAACTGTTCGGGAGATTGAGCCAAACGCTCCAGGTTAAAGCCCGTTTCAGTGTAAGTCAACTTCAGCATATTGACAGCCCTAAATTTGGAATTGAAAGTTGAAAATTGGTAATTGAAAATTGGTAATCGGGAATTGGTAATTGGGATTTAGGGCAGATTTTAGATGAGAATTACGCATCAATTTAAAATCTAAAATCTAAAATCTAAAATCTAAAATTCTTCCCATTCCCTATTCCCCAATTTGGTATTCGTGCCAAAACAGTTCGGCAAAAGCAACAGTGGGGTGTATGGGGGCTTTCGGCTTAGTTCGCAGAGGCATTCCAGCTTCTACGGGAGTTCGATCGCCCTTACGGGAGTTGCACCGTTCGCAAGCAGTCACCACGTTGTCCCAAGTATGCGGGCCGCCCTTCGATCGAGGCATCACGTGATCCAGCGTCAAATGCCGGTTGCTACCGCAGTATTGGCAAGAATGAACGTCGCGGCGCAGAACTTCCCGGCGATTGACCGGCGGCACTTTCCACACCCGTTCCCTGTTACCAAAAGTCAAGCGGATTTGTTCGGGTACGTGGATGCTGGTGCTGGGCGATCGCACCAGCCAGCCGTTGCCGATGCTAAAATCCAGAGGTTCAGCCTTGCCTGTTACCAAAAGTACGATCGCCCGTTTGATGTTGACACGGCTCATCGGTAGGTAATTCTGAGAAAATACCACCACAGATTGCCTCAATACATCACTTACTACGGTCACGGCTTGCTCCTCCTCATCAATTTTGGATTTTAGATTTTGGATTTTAGATTTGGGATTTTGAATTTTGGGTGCTTCATCAGCATTGGCTACATCTGGTTTTTTGCCAGTTCCCCAAGCCGATCGAATTTCTCAAATATCCAATCAAATGCCCCCGCTTCTCTTACTTAGAAACGGGGGCTAGAAAAACTGCTAAAGGCAAATTTTCATCCTGTCTTGGTACAGTAGTTTAGCTGTACCTCCCGCTTCGCGTATCTCGATATGGCTGTGCCACTTGCAGACCATGCCGGTCTACCTCGTTGTCATGAATTTCTGCAATTTGTCCTAATCCACTATAACCGGGTTTAATTGGGCCCCGGCCCGCCCGCGAGGTCGCTGCGACGGTCGCCAAACCCGTCCTAAAGACGTGCTGTAACGACTCGGAGCGACCCCTGGGGCGATCGCACTTCAGTTGATAGGTGGAGTAGGTGGGGAGAAATTTCAAAGTCGGCAGAAAGTGGTAAGAGACCTTTAAATCTAGCTTTAAACATACTACACTGATATTACACATATGTCCACCCTGTCACGGAGAAAAATTATGCATACCCTACCTAGAACCTCAACCACCGAAATGGAAGTCACCAGCATTCGACTGGAAAGAGAGCTCAAGGAGAGACTCAAAGAGCTCGCGGGCAATCAAGGCTATCAAGCTTTGATTCGAGATTTGCTCTGGAATTACGTGCAGCAGAAGTCTGGAGAGTATCGCCAGATGTTTTCTCGATCGGATATTCGAGCCAGCATTAATGCCACAGCACAGCAGGAGGAACGCTGCGCGCTTACAGGAGAGTTGATCCGACCGGGCGGGCCGATGTTATTAGGCCTGACGATGCACGGGGAAATGGTGCCGCTGAGTATAGGGAGTATGGCTGGATAAACCAGTTTATCGAAAATTTGTGAGAGCGATCGGCCTGGGGTGAAGGCCCCAGGCGCTGAAGTTCGTACTATTTTAGATTTTAGATTTTAGATTTTAGAATTGGGAATGGCTTATAAGATAAGGGTTTGGATCGCTGGTCTAGAGTTGCATTATTTTTGGGAACTGGTATAACAATACTTCGGACAGTTTTTGATTGCCAACCGTAGCATAAGGGTTTCAAGGCGATTCTGCAAGTTCGCTACCAACTGACATCTTGCACCATTTTCAATAAGCTTTTTATGGGCGGGCTCTCCTGCCCACCCCACAAGAAATTGCACTGGTTGTGGAACAGGCATCTTGCCTGTTCTTGAGAATGATCCAAGATGTGAGCTACTAACGAAAAATCGAAGGTTTCAGACTGCGAACTAAAACAGTCCGGACTATTGGTATAAAATTCCGCAGTCTTTAAATAATATCTATTTAACCAACCACGAAAACGCTTTCGGCGAAGCCGTTCCCGTAGGGTAGAGCGCGAAGAAAGATGGAGAAGAAGATAGCTAATGTCAGCGGTTCGCAATTCTGGTAACGCAGATGCGGATGCTCCAAAACGCGCGGGCTAGTGCTAAACTTTCCATCGGGCGTGCCGAACAGACGATCGTAAATTTGATGAAAAAAATTAAGGTAATGCTGAAAAACCCCTACTTGACTGCTGTAAGTTCGATCGCCCTTCTCACAATTATTGCCGGATGCGCCGCTACTGGATCGCCCCAACTTGCATCTCCCTCTCCTGTAGCTGAATCTTCCCCGCCACCGGTTAAACCAAGTCAGCCCTTAACAGTCTCTGCTAACAATCCCGAAACTCCCACAAATACCAAAATCCAGCAATATCTCAACGGGTTGACAGCACAAGGTTTTGCCAAAGAAGACCAAGGGATCTGGATGCAATCTGGCAATACTTTGCTAGCCAATCATCAAGGTACAGTTCCTCTGTCAGCCGCTTCTATTACCAAAGTAGCAACATCTCTGGTAGCGCTGCAAGAATTCGGGCCGGAACATCAATTTATTACCTTAATTGGTACAACAGGAAAAATTGAAAACGGCGTATTAAAAGGCGATTTAATTGTTCGGGGAAGCGAAGATCCGTTGTTTGTTTGGGAAGAGGCGATCGCCCTCGGTAACGCCTTAAATCAAAAAGGCATCAAGCGAGTCACTGGTAATTTAATAATTGCCGATAAGTTTTACATGAACTTTGAACTCGATCCCCTCAAATCGGGAGAATTGCTCAAACAAGGATTGAACAGTCAAATCTGGCCCAGCGAAGCCGCCGTCCAGTATCAAACACTGCCTCCAAATACGCCGAAACCCCAAATAGCAATTGAGGGTACTGTAAAAGTTTTGCCAGCACCTCCCAACAGCGTGCAGCCTTTAGTCAAACATTATTCTTTGCCCCTCGTCGAACTGATCAAAAAAATGAATCAGTACAGCAACAATCTCATGGCAGAGATGCTAGCTGATACTGTCGGCGGCGCCAAAACAGTCGCGAAAAAAGCAGCAGCAGCAACCGGAGTTCCTACCGCAGAAATTCAACTCGTCAACGGTTCGGGCTTAAGCGAAGAAAATCTCATTTCTCCCCGGGCTGCTTGCGCGTTGTTCATAGCTTTAGAACGCTATCTTCAACCTTACAGCATGACAGTTGCTGATGTCTTAACTGTAGTTGGGAAAGATAAAGGAATACTGTCAGAACGGCCGCTTCCCAAATTAGCAGTAGTCAAATCTGGCACGTTGGATAATGTTAGCGCTTTGGGCGGAGCGCTGCCAACTCAAAAACAAGAAACAGTGTGGTTTGTGATTATGAATCGCGGGGCTAATGTCGAGACATTTCGCACTCAGCAAGAGGTTTTGCTGAAAAGCTTTTTGAATGAGTGGGGAAGTGTTCAAGTTTCGCCGCCCGAATTAACGCCAAATCCTGCTAGAAATAGTAAGGTATCTCGCAGCGAAATTGTCAATTGATTGGGTTTGTAGTAAGGATTTTAGTCCTTGATTTTTAATTAGCGTAAGGTGGCGCCACAAGCACCTAGCCCGCGTCTTGGTGCGACGGATTTGCCTCATTCTATGTGTTGGCGATCGGCAATAAACAAGATTTATTACCGATCGGCAAATTCCGAGGAATGCCCTATTTAGAAAGGTGATGAAACACTCTCAGGATAGAAACACCAGATTATTATTCCCCTAAAACTGCTCTGTCTCTACAGCTTGCGAAAATAGCCGTTGGAATACTCACAAGCATAGAGTACAGAGACTTTTTCAGGCTTGTCTGCAAAAAACTCATCACAAGCACGTTTTACACCAGGCGATTTGAAAGGCTCAGCAGTATGTGGACGTGAAAACACCTTTTCATCATAATAAATGCCAAATAAGCAAATAGCTCCTGGCGTTAGACGCTCGTAAACATGGGGCAGTACATATTTAGTAGAGCTATATAGATCGCCGTCCACAATTGCAAAGCTTATCTTATCTGGAAGACAGGAAGGAACAGTTTCCTCGAACCATCCTTTATGAATATGTGGTAGATCCAGTCCAATATCGGAAAAATTCTTTTTGAATTCGTCTAGTCTCGCTGTCATCGAACCTTGATCGTATACTCCATCTTTAATATCGTCTCCTTGTAGTTTTGGAAGCCCTTCAAAGCTGTCAAACACATGAAATTGTTTATCCGGTGCATACTCCTTCAGAACTTTTTGGATCACAATGGAGCTTTCGCCAGCATTACAACCAACTTCGACAACATCACCAGATACTTTGTATGCTGCTGTTTGGCTTGCCAAATGAAAAATATTCATTCGAGCTTCTACATTTGCCATGCCAGGTGATTTTGGAATAACTTGACCGTTCAAGCGAAATTTATTCAATACCAAATTAGCCAAACGATGGCGTTTGCGTGGAGTCCGGTGATCCCAATCAAAATAATTTGCAATAAAAGTATTGTTCATGTAGTTTGCTAGATGAAATCGTGAATAGTGGTTGAGAGGATGGATGACTTCACTTAGAATCCTGGCATCAGCAGCATAGCAGTGGAACCGAACTATACCAAATCCGGGTATAATACCGCCTTTAGGCAAAGCGTAAAAGTAGGGTGCGTCGCTGCGAAAATTCTGGCTATTTACCACTATACAATTAGCGACGCACCCTACCGTATCATCAAGGGGATGGATTGACCCGGATTTGGCATTACATAGTTTGGAATAGCGCTGGAATAAACGTTTTGGAAGCTGCTAATAGCAATGACTTTAAATAGAATAAATGAAAATTATATCTTGGCCAAGAAGTTGAGGAACACTCACTTCATTGAGACTAGAGATAGAGTACCGAAAGAAAATGTTGCTACCTGAGATACTCCAAATTGGTTTACTTCTCTAGAATAGCACGCAATTATGAAATCTGGATGAAATGCCGCTGCAAAGCATGAAATCATCTCTCTTTCAGAAAAAAGAGGCAATTACTTCAATTCATATCTCAGGTAAAGCCTGATGGTCGGTAGGTTCTCACGTTTTGTCAATTCACCAGGAGGTAAATTATGACGACCAGCCGGCTGAGGAGTGCGATCCTCTTCGAGGGCTGCGCTAACGAGGCAGTTGCGTCATCCCTGATATCAATTCCGGCTGCGCCGGAATGATATAGAGGACACGGCAGTGCCGTTTCCCTACCGCGATTAATTGTAGGGACACGGCACTGCCGTGTCCTGATTTCGGGTAATATTAATTCCGATGCAACCGGAATTGATATGAGTAGGCGATCGGCAATAAACCTAGTTTATTGGTAATCAGTTGTTAAAAGAATGGGGAGTTTTCATTTTTAACTCCGTAATTGAATTTAGCCAACTGTGGCATCCTCATTTTTTGCAATGGATTAGGGCTACATTATTCGGGCGTTTATTTATCGGTAGCGGCTTTGCTTGCGAGGATTTTATCGGCTATATTTTGGGATGTATTCTGGACTGGGTTTTGGTGGTTTGCCTGAAGCATAAAATCCTGAAAAGACACCAAAAATCATAACAGGTTCGTAGTAAGGACTTTAGTCCTTTCTTTTGATAACCTCACATATCATCTTTATCTGGGATCTATCGGCCTAGCGACTACTATGCCGATCGCACTTTCGACTCGGCTAATATATCTTTGCAAGTCGTAAGCAACTGTCACCTGCCCCGCCGGCGAAGCGTGAATTAAACCGAGGTTCCCGTCAGAATTGCGGTAGACTAAACCCGTGTGGGTGACATCCAATCCTTTAACATCCGTGGCTACCGCTACAATATCCCCCGGTTTTAACTGAGAATAAACACTTTTTATCCGATTTGTCGGGATGTAATTAACAGTAGTTTTGGCTAAGTCTGCTTCTTGGCTGACAATGCACTGATAAGTTGCTTCGTCTTTGACCATTTGTGGGTAACTGCTGCGGTGCTGGCTCATGAAATTTAGTGTTTTATTCATGGGCACTCCGCCTAATTCAGCGGTGATATTTTCCACTGTTTGCCGTTTTTGATTGTCGTTAATCCATTCGGAAAAATAATGCAATCTGCTGCAATAACCGTTGATTTTACCGTTTAAATACCGCTGTTCTTCTATGCGATTTACAAAATTTTGATAGTCGTAATCTTGTACTGCTACGCCCCTGGCGATCGCCAAAACGGTTTCTACAAACAAAACGCAATCAAATTTATTCAACGTTACGATCAACTTTTCTTCGCCGGGTTTGTCCAGCAAACCCTCGGCGTATGGTTTTCCTAGGAAATTATCGGCGATCGCCTGCACGATTTCTCCGATCGGTCGATCGTGCAAATTTTGTTTTTTTGCATACTGTACAATCTTTTCAAAACGTGCTATGTCTTCGGATTGTGCAGCGGTTTCTCTCTCCGTATTATTTGAGTCCGGTCGTCTGGCCAGCACCTCCAGCAATTGGGTATAGGCAATTTCCGGTAAATTGTTGAAGTCCCACAACAGACTCGGGAAACTGGAAACAGTTTGCTTTTTTGTTGCTTCCCGATTTTCGCTTTCTCCCGTCAACTGAGTTGCTACATCAGCGCCCTGTCCTTCTGTTTGTCGATCGACAACCGAGCCCGCAGCAGGTTGAGACTGAAATGCCCAAACATGAGGTATCAAAAAATTATTCGCGCCGGCGATCGCAAATCCCAAAACAGCCAGACTCCAAAAATTTCTCATGTTTTTCAAAGGATTTTGCTTCAACTCAGTGCTATCCTGAAATTTTTACAATTATTAGAAGTCTCAATCAGCCTAGCAGACAGATAAAATTGACACTACTCGGACTCGATCGACACACTTGTCATTTAGACGCCGCCCTATTATAAACTGATCGTGCGAGTTTGATACCACAACACAATGCAAGTAGAACGCCGACGCCGCCCAATCCAGCCCAGAGGCCCAATCGGGCCCCGAGACCCAATCCGCCCCCGAGGCCCAATCGGGCCGCGACGCCAAAGCAGCGAGGGCCCAGTCCAATCTCGTCGCCAAAGCAGCCAGCGTCCTGTCCAATCCCGTCGCCGAGTCAGGACGAAATTTTCTCGCTTAAAATACCGTAACATCCTGTGCTTAATTGCTGGGGTCATCGCGATCGGTTGGATTGTCACAATACCGTTCAGAATTCGCCGTCCCCCAGAACCGCCAGTCATCTTGGCTCAACAGCCCATCTCGCCTCAAGAAACACTCTCGCCTCCGACAATTCAAACATCGCAAAATTTAGCCGATCGTCAAAGCGAGCCTACCTTCAGCTACAACATCAAAACACCTCCCAATCCAGTTTACTCTCAAGAATTGCAAGGGATTGTTGATGAAGCTGTGAAGATTGCAAGCAGTAAAGGACTGCCCACAGAACAGCTATCAATTACCTTATTTGATGTCAGTAATTCCAAAACTCACACCTTCGCCGGATATCAAAATCAAACTCTCCGATTTCCCGCTAGCGTTGCCAAGTTATTTTGGATGGCAGCCTTTTACTCAGCCATCGAAAAAGGCATCATTACGCAAAGAGAATCTGCCTTTAAAGACGACCTAGAACAAATGATTGGTGTCTCCAACAACGATGCAGCCAGCAGGCTTTTAGACAAAATCACAGATACAAAATCCGGCGGACGGCTCGCAGGAGAAGAGTTGCAAACATGGCTGAAAAAGCGCACGCAAATTAACTCATTTTTCCAGTCAGCAGGCTACAATGATATTCGTATAAGCACCAAAAATTATCCCATATACTATTTGAAGCAAGAAGGTCCAATCGGTCGCGACTTGCAATTGCGGGGCGATGCTTCCCAGCCGATTCGCAATCAAGTAACTACCGACCAAGCCGCCCGATTAATATATGAAATCTATACTAGGCAAGCGGTTTCTAGCGTCGCCAGCCGCAAAATGGCTTACTTGCTGACAAGAGATTTAGACCCCAAGGCATGGAAAAATGACCCTAGCAATTCGATACAAGGATTTCTGGGCGAATCTTTACCAACTAATATTTATTTTGGTTCCAAAGTGGGCTATACTTCCAAATCGCGCAGCGAAGCGGCATTTGTCAGGACTTTAGACGATCGCGCGATTTATATTTTAGTCGTTTTCGCAGACGATCCGGCTTATGCCAAGGACGAAACAGCATTTCCGGCAATTTCCCGATACGTGTTCGATCGGCTAAACGCTCGCGGGCCCAGCAGTTAGGAGTGAGATCGTGTCCGATCGAACAACCACAATAAAATTGGTTGGTAGTGAGGACTTCACTCCTGTCTCGCTGGCGAAGCGCGGAGGCAACACAATTATCAGATAATTGATTCACCGGGCACAATTTAACTGGGGCGAAAGGATTCGAACCTCTGAATGGCTGGACCAAAACCAGCTGCCTTACCACTTGGCGACGCCCCAACGTCTCAACATTTACTATAGTAACACCCAGACATGGGAATCTGTCAAGCACTTTGACAATAAAATTTAAAAAATCTTTTTGAAACCGATCGCCCGCAGGTTTATTCTTTAACCGCAGCGGGGCGAGCCAGCGGGATTTCGATCCTGAACTCCGCTCCCTGTCAGGCTTGGGAGATACACTTCAAGCGGCCTCGGTGTTTTTCCACCACAATCTGGTAGCTAAGCTGAGGCGCATCTAAATTTTAAAGTCAAGTTTGATGAAATTCTTGTGGGGTGTCCCGCCCGCCCGAAAAATACAACGCAAGATGCCCGACAGCTTAATAGAGGTGAGGACTGGGATTCGAGCAATTATCACGAAGGGATAGGAAACGGTTAGCGGATGTTCGGCAAATCGCACGTCTGTGGAAGCGTCTCGGACAATGACGGCTTGTTGCTGTTTCTGGAAGGAATTTGCAGGGGGTTCGAGCGCAGATTCGGGAGCAACCGCAGGTTTTTGCAGGGGAATTGCCGGGTCAAATTCCGAGAGAGAGTTTGAGCTGATGGCGAACTCTTCGGGAGTGTGGTCGATCGCGGGATCGCAAAAATTCAGGTAACGGTGGGCAAAAGTTCGATCGATACCTAGCTGCGACTTCAACCAGTGGCGTGCGGCGTCAATCAAGCTCAGATGAGTTAGAGCACCGCAGATATAAGACTGTAGAAATTATAATTCCAGTTGACTATGCTTTTGAATACCTCCGGCGGGCTAAATCTAAGAGCCTCGATCGGGAGGAAGCAGCTTTCATAAATAGATGGCGGATAGCTTACATAGAATTTTTTAAGCAGTCTAATTGTATCTTAAGAGACTTGTCTAATCGTGGTAGCTGGCTTGCTGGTAGATTAAAATAATTGGTTTGTGCCACAATACCAGTGTCATTTACCGAGCGATGCCACAGGCTGCGGCTCAACTAAAGTTAGGAGATGAAGTACAAAAGATGTTAAGATGTTAAACTTTGTAAAAATAGTTGGTCAAACTCGACCGTCGAGGGTTTAAGGGTTTGGATGCACATTTTGCAACTGTTGTAATCGCCGATCGACCCCTCGGGCAATCCCTTTTTTGGAGTTTGAGGTCAAAAAAACAAAGGTAAAATTTCTACTAACGCTCCAATGGGGTTGGCAATTATTTAGCAGAGGCAATTCTCAAAAATTGACGGCGGGAATTATGTTTTCTATTTTCAATAACTATTAAATAAACAGGGAGAAGAATATGTCTGCAACTAGCAGTCAAGTACCAACTATTTTGGCAGTTGATGATAGCGTCGTGATGCAAGGACTTGTCAAACAGGCTTTAAGTAAAGAGTTTCGAGTTCTAGTGACAGACAATGCAGTGGATGCTTTGTCAACGATTTATCACGAACAAATTTCGGTTTTGTTGCTCGATGTTTCGATGCCTGGTATTGACGGATTGGAACTCTGCCGCACGGTGCGCAGCTTGCCTCAGTTTCAGAATTTGCCGATCGTCATGCTGACAGCGCGAGATGGAGCCTTTGATAAGGTACAGGGGCGTTTGGCGGGAGCGACAGAGTATTTAACAAAGCCGTTTGATGCTGACAAGTTGCGCGAAGTAATTGGTAAGTTTATCAATCTCAAATCATAAAAGTTACCCGCGCTACATCGAAGAAACCGGGTTGATTATTTCAGGCAGATTGCTGAACAAAACTATTGCGATATAGCAACCCGGTTTCTGCTAGTTCCCAACTCAAAATTATAGCATTTTTCCATCATGCCAAATCTAAAATCTAAAATCTAAAATGGTATTACCAGTACCTGATTCAACTGCAAACCGCTATATTCTCCCGCTTGTCCTAAACTTTTAATTTCGCCAACAGTAGAGGAGCGATCGCACTAACGGGTAAAACGTGCTGGGCCGCACCAAGGGCGATCGCCTCTTTCGGCATTCCGAACACAACACAACTGGCCTCATCTTGAGCAATTGTCAAGCCACCACGTTGGGCGATCGCCAACATACCATCAGCACCGTCTCGGCCCATTCCTGTTAGCAAAACTCCCGCCGCCGCCCGACCGTAAAAATTAGCAACTGACTTAAATGTTACCGTTACAGAGGGGCAGTGTCCCGCCACAGGAGCAGCTTCCGAATAAATAAAACGCCCTTGAGCATCCAATTCTAAATGACGTTTTTCGGGCGGAAAATAGACAACACCAGCTTGCGGCAATTCCCCCAAACCCGCTATTTTTACCGGCAGTTTAGATTCAAAACCCAACCAGTCAACCAATCCCTGCAAAAATCCTTCACTGATGTGCTGGATACAAATTACCGGCACAGGCAAATTAACTGGAAACTGCGAAATAATCGAGTGCAGCGCTTGCGGCCCGCCTGTAGACGCGCCCACAGCCAATAACTTAATCGTTTGAGAATTGAGATTTTTGCTGGATAATTTGCAATTCTGTATTGGTAGTTGATTAGTTTGTATAATAGGGCGATCGCTTGTTTGGATTGCTCCCAGCTTTTGATGCCGCGTAAATACTTTAACTCCCGACAAAACTTTAACTTTAGCGATTAATTCATGCGCGAGGCGATCGTAATCTGACGCCAACCCGCCCATTGGTTTCGGAAAAACATCTAATGCACCTGCTTTCAGAATTTGAAATACATTTTGAGTATCGTTTGCTTGTACAGAAGCACTAATTATTAAAATCGGTCGCGGGTATTTCTTCATCACTTCCTGCGTGAATTCTAACCCGTTCATTTGTGCCATGTTCAAATCCGTACAGATGACTTCCGGCTGAAGTTTCGGAATTAATTCTAGTGCTTCTAACCCGTTGCAAGCGGTTCCTACAACTTGGATTTCTGGCGAAGCATCAAAAATGCGCTTGAGGACGAGCGTAGCTACTGGGGAATCTTCTACTAACAATACTTTAATCGGCGACAACATCAGTTTTTTAGGTAATTGGCAATTGGGAATTGGGAATTGGTAATTGAGAATGGGGAATTGCTCCTAATTCCTTCTTGCTGAAGCCGAACCCTTCCCTTTTCACAATTAAACTAACCTTTTCAATGTCTCGATCAATACATCTTGATTGAACGTACCTTTAGGAATATAAGCATTAGCTCCGGCATCAGCCCCTCTTTGTCTATCTTCATCCGACGCCAAAGATGTCACCAAAATAATCGGCAACTCACTGTATTCTTTTTGCTGGCGAATTTTAACAGTCAGTCCCAAACCGTCCAAATTCGGCATTTGTACGTCAGAAATCAGAGCATCAAAATAGCGAGTCTTTAATTTATTGAAAGCATCCAATCCGTCTACTGCTGTCACCACTTCATAACCTGCACCTTCGAGAATGCGCTTTTCTTGAGTGCGGGTAGCGATCGAATCTTCTGCTAAAAGTATAACTTGTTTTCGGCTGACCGTCTCAATGGGCGATCGGGCACTCCCAACCCCGCCCGACAAAACTTGCTTGCGTACAGATTTTATCAAATCGTGGGGATTGAGCACCATACAAACTTCTCCCGTCCCGAGAATCGTTGCACCTGAAACATTTCGCACCCGTTTCAGCAATAGACTTTGAGGTTTAATCACCACATCCTGTTCATCAATCAAAGCATCTATAAATAACCCCAATCTTTCCTCCCCAACTTTCAGAACAATACAAGAGATTTTCGGAGAATTTGATGTCAGGAATTCTCCTTTTATTTTGCTATTGACTTCTCTCCAACTTTCCTGTAGCCATTCCCGATTATTCGGCAGCCATTCTCTATTTTTTAATTCTAGTAAATCTGCTAAATAAGCAACTGATAGCGCCTGACCCTCAGAAAGTATAGTTGCCTTACCTTCTATGGCAAAAATATCAGAATAAGCAACCATTTTTGCCATTTCAACAAACTCAATGGGCAGCGCGTAAGCAATACCTTCAACTGCTACAATTAATACATTGGCAGTAGCTAGCGACGTGCCCAGTTGCAGCCGAAAAGTGCATCCTTTTCCTGAGACCGATTCAACTTGAATGCTGCCTTTTAGTGCTTCAACATTAGTCCGAACTACATCTAAACCCACCCCCCGTCCAGAGATTTCAGTAACAAATGTTCTGGTTGAAAAACCAGGAGCAAAAATCAGCGAGTGAATTTGGCTTTCTGTCATGATGGCGAGTTCCTCCAGCGTGCAGATGTTGCGTTTGACAGCAGTTTGTTGAATGCGAGCGAGATTCAGCCCCCGGCCATCATCAGCAACTTCAATGATAATATTGTTAGCAGTATGGTAGCCTTTAATTCGGAGAGTAGCGGTAGGAGGTTTGCCTAGTTTTTCGCGTTCGGCGGCCGTCTCGATGCCGTGGTCGATCGCATTCCGAATCATGTGCATTAAAGGGTCTTTCATTTCTTCTAAAATGCGTTTATCAGCTTTAGTTTCCGCACCTTCCATGACTAATTCAACTTCTTTCCCTTCCCGCTTCGCCAAGTCTCTAACCGTTCGGGGAAATAGATTAAAAATAGTAGACAAAGGCAGCAGTCTGAGAGTGCGAATTCCTGATTCTAATTCCTCGGCAATTAATTCGAGTCTGGCAGTATCTTCATCAACTCGATTTTTTAAGCCATTTACTAGAGTTCCCAGACGTTCTAAACGTTCTTCAGTACGCTGGTAATAATTCTGTAACTGGAGTAGGCTCGCCTTTTGTGGAGACCCATTTTTCTCAGTTTCTATTCGATCCAAACCCAACCGATTTATAGAAGCTTCTCGGCTCCAATTTTCCCACAAAGTTGTAAGCTTTTCTATATCAGCAAGTCGGTGTACTAGCCGAGTTTTGGTGACAGTAAGTTCCCCTGCTTGAGTCATTAAATCGTCTAAGTTTTGGGTAGAAACCCGAATGGTTTCGATGCGGTAAGACGAACTAGAAGAACCGCTAACAGTGGGTTGGGAAGCCGATGCAGCAGGGGGCCCGGAAGCCGCAGGCAAGTTTTGAGATTGCAGCAGCAATTGTTGCTCGGATTGTAGCGTCGAAGAAGAGTAATTATTATCTAAATTAGTGGCGGAAGAAGTTTCACTGTTTGTTTGTGATGGTGGCATTTCCGAATCAGTAAATTGCATTTTTACTAATTCTTGTTGGGGGACTTGTGAAGATGCTGGCTGTGCTGTCGGGGCGGCTGGCTGGGGCTTGTTAGAAGCACCCATCATGCTAGCAAGCACGTAAAATGTATTGACACCGGAATCTTCACCCGTGACGGCTTCGTCAACGAGTTTGCGGATGGCGTCTAAACCTTGCGAAAGTCGATCGCTAATATCTGGATTTAGTTGAGTTTCTCCCCGCTTGACACCTGCCAAAATATGCTCTATTTGATGAGCTAAAGATGCTACATTTTTTACGGCCAGCATCCCAGCATCGCCTTTAAGAGAATGGGTTTCCCGCAGCAATTCTTCTAACTTAGCTGAGTCCTTCGGGTGTTGTTCCAAGTACAGCAATCCATCGTCTAGTTTTTGCAAGTGATCTTCACTAGCAATTTTAAATACATCTCGGAGCTCTTCATCTTCAATCATATGTATCTTTGGGTAATTGGTAATCGGTAATTGGTAATTCTTCTTTTTATCCGTTACATCCGTTACATCCCGTACACTGCTCGTTGCCGAACTTCCTTCTAAACTACTGATTTTAAATCTTGGGCTGCTTGGTTGAGTTGAGAAATGCCGAGTTTGACTTGAGAAATGCCGGTGGCAGTTTCCCGGGCGGCGAGGTTAAGAGAGTTGACGGCTTCAACTACATCCTGAATGGCGATTGCCTGGTTTCTTGCAGTAAAAGAAATTTGTTTGCTGTTCAAAACAATGCGATCGATCGCCTCGGCCACTCCCGCAAATGCGTCTGCCGTTTTTCGGGCAATTTTCACTCCATTTTCCACAGTCTTTGTGCCGTCATCCGTCACCGTTGCTGTCGAACGAATCGCTTTCTGGATGTCTGCAACTAAAACATTAATTTGGCTAGCAGATTCCTTGCTTCGATCGGCTAATTTGCGAATCTCGTTGGCAACAATAGCAAATCCTTTGCCGCTTTCACCGGCTCTAACTGCTTCGACAGCAGCGTTGATGGCGAGCATATTTGTTTGGTTTGCTAAATCGCTGACTAAACTGGAGATATTTCCAATGCGATCGGTTTGCTCGCTCAAACGCAAAATTTGCTTTTGAATTGCTCCTACATTTTCGGTCAAAGTTGCCATCTCTTTCAAGGTATTGTCTACTGCTTGACTGCCTCCTGCTGTGAGTTTAAGGGCCTGTGCGGCCCCGAAAGCGGCCGAAGCGGCTTGCTCGGCACAAGCTTTGCTTGATTCGCCCAATTCGTCCATTGTAGTAGCAGTTCGATCGACAGCATATAGTTGTTGGCTGGCGATGCGTTCTTGCTGTTCGACGGTGACAGCAATTTGCGAGGAAGAAGAGGCGATCGCCCGCACAATTGCATTAACCGAGCGAGTAGTTCGACGGGCTAAAAAAATTGCGATCGCGCTAACAACAGCAGCAGTCATTCCAACTCCGGCCATCAGAGCATACAGCAAGTCTTTTTGCGGAGCAAATACATTTTTTGTATCGTTGGAAATAATCACGCTCCAACCCAATTCTGGCGTATTATTTAAGGTTTCAATAGGAGCGTAAGTAATCAGTTGCTTAGCTCCATCCATGAGATCGATATCTATGGCACTCTTAATCTTTCTGTCGGCTTGCATTTTGGCAAAAACAGTAAAGTTAGACCGTGCATCTCTGCTCACATCATGAGTTTCTGTTGCTGAGAAAAACTTGCCATTACCATCAATCAAAAGGTATTCCTCTTTTTTTAATTCCTCCGATTCTCGGGTTAATTTCTCTTGGTTTTCCTGAAAACCCTGCTCTAAATAACTTGTAGGCGTGCGAGTTCTGATGACGGCGATAGTTTTTCCTGTATTGATATCGACAACCGGCGCTGCTGCAAAAATGGCGTATTTGCCATTTATAAATGACTTTCTTGGCTGCACAAGTGTAGGACGATTAGTTTTAATTACTTCCTTAAAATACTCGCGCTTGCCGAGATCGGTAATTTCTTCTCCGCTCGATTGCAAAATAGTATTTCCCTGGAGGTCTGCGACTGCAATACTGTCGTAGCCTTCCCCTTCTTTTACAAATTTATCTAACAGAGCTTGTTTTTGACTGGTTGATGTTGTTTGGCTGACTCTGGGGTCGTTCAGTATACCTAAATTAGCTAGTTCCTTAATGTCTAGGTAGCGTTCAAAAATAAAGTTACTGACTTCATTTGCTGTAGAGATCGCCCGTGATTCTTGGTACTTAATTACGTAGTTAGTGAGGTGCTTGCTGGCAAATAAATAAGTCATCGCTCCTGTCAGTAGAAGTGGGATGGTACTGAGGGCGATCGCAAAAACAATCGCTTTAATTCTTAAAGATAATTTTTTCATTTTTGTGGCAATAATTAATTTTAAGAAATGATAAGTGATAACTCTTCTAAACAACTGCTTTTAAATCTAAAGCAGCTTCATTCAATCTTTGAGTGCCGACTTTGGTTTGAGTGATGCCGCAAGCCGTTTGTGCCGCTGCTTGGTTGAGAGAGTTCATAGCATCCACCACTTGTTCGATCGCGATCGCTTGCTGTTTGGCATTTAGCGAAATTTGCTGCGAACTCAAAACCACGTTGTTAATTGCATCAGCCACTCCGGCAAATGCCGCTGCGGTTTCTGATGCAATCTTTACGCCAGAGTCCACAGTTTTAGTTCCTTCATCTGTCACCATTACTGTTGAGTTAATCGCCCTCTGAATATCAGCAACTAAGAGATTAATTTGCGAGGCAGATTTTTTACTGCGATCGGCAAGTTTGCGAATTTCTGACGCCACAACGCCGAACCCCTTGCCGTGTTCGCCCGCCCGCACTGCTTCCACCGCAGCATTGAGCGCTAACATATTAGTTTGATTTGCCAAATCGCTAACTACAGTTGAGATATTGCCAATGCGATCGGTTTGCTCGCTCAACTGCATAATTTGCCCTTGCATATCCTGCACTTTCGTTTTCAGCGTTGCCATTGCTTCTAAAGTTTGTTCGACAGCTTTTGTACCGCCACCAGCTAAAGTTAAAGCTTGCATTGCTTGAGATGCGGCAGTTTCTATCTGCTGTGAAGTTGCCCTAGAAGATGCGCCCAATTCGTCCATTGTTGTAGTAGTTTGATTGACTGAAGCTGATTGTTGGCTTGCCATGCGTTCCTGTTCTTCAACTGTGGCTGCAATCTGGGCGGAAGAAGTGGCGATCGAGCTAATTGCGCGATCGATCGTTCCAGCAATTCCTGACGCAATCAGCCAAGCAACACTCGCACCCAACAGCACTAACAGCACCGAACCAACCACCAGCGTCCATACCAAAAAGCTTAAAGCTGCCTTCGTGGTTTGGGTTTCTTGCTTAATCATCTTTAATTCTGTTTCCCGAAATTCTCGGTTCACTTCCACAAATTCATTCACAAATTTTGTGTACTTCCCTGTATTAAATATAGCGAGGGCTTCCGCTGTCTGATTTTGCTGAAATAAGCGAACTATTTCGTTAGAACCATCATAATATTCGTTGACTAGCTCCAGCATCCTCTGCAAACGAATTCTCTGTTCGGGATTTTTAACGATCGGCTCTACATTACTCGCCGACTGGCGAGCCAACTCTGCACCTGTTTTAAACTCATTTAAAAATTGCTGATTTTTATTAACTAAATACCCGCGCATCCCTCGCACCATTTGCTCCGCACCTACGGAAAGATTACTTGTTTCCCCCAGGACATTTTCTACTCTTTCCGATTCTTGGAAAGTGTTAAACACCTGACTTGTAGTACCGAGAACTAATACGGGCAGACCTAAGTAGATAGCTGCTGGGGCCAGATATCCGAGCAGCATCTTGTTTCTAATGTTGATTTTTTTAATTTTAGCAAACATCTTTTTTTCCTTAATTTAAGATAGCATTTTGCTTGGTAAGATTGTGGCGCTGCCACAGTCGTTGGGAGCTTCGCTTTGGCCACATAAATTCCCTGCAACTTCGGCGCTCGATGCTGTCTAGTGACATTAGCAAATAGTATCATAGCAAATTATGTTCTATTACTCTTTTTTCTTTAGTTTCGGGTGGACATCTTTTGTGCAGGCGCGAACCCGACTCCCCCGTATAACATCTTTATTCAAACCTCCTCATCAACAACAACTCCTCCTTTTGTTAGCAGTTTTTGCAAGTTGAGAACAGCGATGATTTTTTCTTCGTAAAAAGCGGTGCCCCGGAGATATTCGCGGTTGGCCGAATTGAGTGCGGCAGGAATAGTCGCAATATCCGATAAATTTAAATATATAATATCTAATATTTCGTCCACAACTATACCGGCGACCAAATCTTTAATTTCAACAACGATCGCCTTAGAGAGAAATTTTGTATCCGCCGACATATTTAAAAGATTCCGAATATCCACTAGCGTCAGAATCTCGCCCCGCAAATTCATATTGCCAATAATGCGATCGGGAGTGCAAGGAACCGGAGTTACTTGGCGAATGTCAGTAAATTCGCGCACTACCGCGAGATTAATACCAAAGTATTCGCCGTTCAAAACAACCACCGCCAGCGACATATTAATTGCCGCAGAATTTTCGCGATCGCCCAACAGCCTCAAATTGTGAGCCCGCTCTCGAAAAATTGCCTTTTCTTGGGCTGTAGCATTCGGACAAAAAACGTGGGGCTTCACCAAAACTTTAGCATCTTCCGCTAACAAATTTGGATCTATTTCTAACTGTAAATTTTGGGTTTCTACCTTGCCTGCTGTGGCTGAAAGTCCTGCACCGCTTGCAGAAATTGGCATTTGGGCCTCTGTTTTGTCTGGAGAATATCGAATCAAGCGATCGAGATCGAGCAGCATGATAATATCGGCCCCGCAGCGGGCAAATCCAGCTAAAAAACGATCGGGCGCTTCTGGCTTGTCTCGCCCGTAAGATAGCTGCGGAGTTATTGCCTCTTCGGGGATATGCTTAACTTCGGTAACTTGATTGACAATGATGCCAACTCGAAATTCTTGCCATTTTATGACGATCGCACTATCTGTCAAACAATATTCTTGCCTGAGATATCCGAAACGGAGATTCAGATCCATCACGGGCAGAATTTCGCCCCTGAGATCGATCGCCCCGACAATATCTTGAGGCGCTTCGGCGATAGGCGTCAACTCCGGCAGAAAGAAAACTTCCCGAACGCAGCCGACTTCTAAACCGCAGAGCAAACCGTTCTGTTTAAATATAAGATACGGCTTAGTTTCCATATTTATCCTGACACTTTATTTACTAGGACTTGCGAAAAAAAACCGGTTTCTACGATAATATTGGGTTGGGCAGCGAGGCGCATACAAAAAAACCGGTTTTTTGGCTTCTCCGGCGCGTCAGTTTTGTTTGCTGTAGAATTTTACCAATTTTTTTTTAACATCCATCAATACTTGACTCGCTGTCATTTTTCCCTGCTGCTCGATCGGAGTATTGGGCGGTAGTTTTTTGAGAATTTCACAAGATGAGTTGTACATTTTAATAGCTATATTTAGCTTACCTTCTTTATTGTATATATTCCCGAGTTCTAGATAAGCTGAAACAAAAGACGGGCAAAGATAAATAGTTTTTTTCAAAAAAAATTTAGCTGTTTCCAAGTCGCCCTGTTCTTCAGCAATGTGAGCTTGCAAATAATAAGGAAATACTGACATAGCATCTACTTTGCTAGCTCGCTTGCAGTGTTCGATCGCCTGAGAATACTTGCCTAAATTTGCATAAACTTGAGCCAGCAAATAATCAGCCTCAAAATTGTTAGCTTGCAGATCGAGCGCCTGTTTTGCTTTATTAATTGCCTCAGCATAAGCTTGATTTTTGAAACAAGCTTTTGCCTCTAAAATCAGCATTTGAGGCGTTTGGCGATCGGCTTTTAAGGAGTCGAGCGTTGAAGGGAAACTAGGCACTTTATTGCTCATCATATCGCCCTCAAGATAGCGACTTCGCAGCATCTTTTCCTGCCCATTGCCGGCTGCTAATAGTGACCCGATATCCCCAAAATTACCGTTCTCAAAATTTGCTGAAATCGGGGGGAACGGTAGCAACTGACGGCTGTCGCCGCCCATGTCTTCTTCCTTTCCCGATTCCCCGAACGCCGATTTTGCCTTGGATGCTGGTGCGATCGAAGGCTCTATTTTACCTTGTCCTTCTCCGATGAAATTCTTGGCTTGATAAACAACCGACTCCGGGAAAATCTTTGGTTGAAACTCGTTCATCGCGTGACTGTGAACTTCAGCATGACCGGTCATTAAATATCCTCCAGGTCTCAGCGTCTTGGCAAACTTTTTCAATACCTGTGAAATATACTGAGGTTCAAAATAAACAAAAACATTTCGGCACAAAATCAAATCCATGTTATGAATATCTTGGTAAATATTAGGTAAATTATCGGTTACTAAATTTACACAGCTAAAGCTGACAAATTGCCGCAATTTCCGGTCGATTTCCCACTCGGTTTTCCGTCGCTCGAAATACTGCCTTTGCAGTTCCGGGTCAACTAAGCGAAACGACCAAGGGCTGTAAATTCCCCGCTCAGCTTTTTCTATTACTGCTTGATTGATATCAGTACCTAAAACTAAAATATTCCATTTTTCCACATCACAAATTAACTGTTTTAAAATAATAACTAAAGAATAAGGTTCTTCACCGGTCGAACAGCCGGCACTCCAAATTCGCAGTGTTGGCTTAATTCCCAATTTATCGTGCAATTTTCTCTTGTGTTCGATCAATTCAGGGAAAATAACTTTTTCCAGCAGCGAAAACTGTCCTTTGTCCCGCATGAAATAACTTTCGTTGGTTGTCAGCAGCAACGCGAGTTCTCGCCATTCGCTTTGACTTTCCCGACTCGGATCGGCTAACATTTGATAATACTTCTCGGGAAAGGCTATTTTTACAGCTTTCATCCGAGTCAAAATTTTTTGAGAGAAACCCGATCGCTCTTGCGGGCGAATTTGTAAACCCGTGTGAGCCGCAATTAATTGAATAAATAGCTGAATTTGTGCATCATTCATATCAACTCGGGTAAATGTGTTTAGGTATAATCTGCTATTATAGGGGATTGGTAATAGGGAATTACCTAGGCATTTGAGCCGATCGCACTCACAAAAATCCTACCAACGGAAATAATATCATCTCCGGTCGATCGACCCCAAGATTCGGGTCGGGGCGAGTAGACGCTTAGTTATTGCCGAGCTTACAGATAAAACGTGAATCCGCCCCGATAAGAATTATCGTTAATTTAGCGGACATGATATCAAAGGCAAAAGGTAGAAAACAGAAAGCAGCATCAAAAAAATTCGGCCGTTTCCCTTCTACCTTTTGCCTTCAAAGGCGTAAATTTCCAACAGTTAAGCTGGATAAATCCGCAGGCGGCGATTCGGTTCTTCCCCAAAACTGTGGGATTTCAGGTGATAGTGTTCCACAAGTTCGTGCTGCATTTTGCGAACGTCGGGAGAACGGGGCAGGAGTTCCACCGGCTGTCCCTTGGGAATGACAATTTGCTCGACTGCCAAGCGGGTTTCTTCGAGAGCTTCGATCTCGTCAGAAGAACCGCTGCGGGCGAATAAGGCGAGGTCTGCCACTTCCGGGGTGCCCGGGTCATCCATGTCCAACAGGCGCCGCAAAGCTCTCGCTACGTGGGGAATAGTGGCGGCCTTAATTGTGTGCACGGGAACTTGGCGAGTTTTGGCCAAGTGCCTCAATTTCGACTGGTTCCGAACGTTCGATCGCAAAGCCACAACCACGTCAGCACTCTCAATATCCTTCGTCAGCAGTACCGGCAGGTTCAGCGTCGAAATCACCTGTTCGAGCTGGTGGCGAGGTATGCCGTAAGGATAAACGTGGAGGGGCAAATCTTCGCCGTTAGGGCCGACATTATGGGAATAGCGTCCGGGCTTGGGTACCGGCTCGACGGACAGGGATTCTTCGAGCAGTTGCTCGAAATACCGAGTCTCAGAAACCGGCGCGCTCTTAGCAGCTAAGTTCTCGCTGGGAGCGGGCATCGGCACCATTTTGCCAGCACTCCGCCACCCTGAGATCGGTGTGACGGGCCGGATTGCCGATACAGCAGCCGGGCCGCTGGAAGCTGCCATCCCCGGAAACCGGGCGGGGGGAGCGGCTGACTCGCGCTCGATAATTACTTCTCCAGTCTCGCTGACGCTTCTGATTTGCTGGTGCGGTTCGCGTCCCCGCAGCAAAGTGTCGATCGCATCTGCAACTCGCTCGTGGATTACCCAGCGCTCGCGTTCGAGCATTTCGATGGCTATTTCAAAAGTTGGCGGTGCTTTGCGCTCCAAAACCGTCTTTTGAGAACCGCGCCGTCTTGCTTCGTCATCTCCCAGCGTCACCGCTTGGATGCCCCCAATTAAATCTGCCAGAGTCGGGTTTTTCATCAAGTTTTCGATCCGGTTCCCGTGGGCGGTACCGACCAACTGCACGCCCCTTTCGGCGATCGTCCGAGCCGCCAAAGCTTCGAGTTCCGTGCCGATTTCGTCAATCACGATCACTTGGGGCATATGGTTTTCCACTGCTTCGATCATGACTTGGTGCTGGAGTTCGGGACGGGAAACTTGCATTCTGCGAGCTCTGCCGATCGCCGGGTGGGGAATATCTCCATCTCCGGCAATTTCGTTGGAGGTGTCGATGATTACCACCCGTTTTTCCAAGTCATCGGCGAGCACGCGGGCAATTTCTCGCAGGGCCGTGGTTTTGCCGACTCCGGGGCGGCCGAGCATCAAAATTGACTGACCGGTTTCCACCAAATCGCGGATTATGCCGATCGTCCCGAACACAGCGCGGCCCACCCTCAAAGTCAAGCCGATAATCTCGCCGCTGCGGTTGCGAAGGGCGCTAATTCGGTGCAGGGTTTGCTCGATACCGGCTCGGTTGTCGCCGCCGAAGTGGCCGACTCGCTCGATGCAATAGTTGAGGTCTGCTTTGGTAATCGGCGTTTGGGAAAGATGTTCGGCCGAGGATGGAAAACGAGCTTCTGGTTGGCGGCCCAAATCCATGACAATCTCAATGAGATTGTTGCGCTGCGGGTGCTGCTCTAAGGGCTGCCGGATCTCATCTGGCACGATGTCTAATAATCTGTTGAGGTCGTCTGTAATCTGCATTCGCCTCGATGTGTTCGGTGACGTTTTCAACCTTTTTTAGTCAGTTGTCAGTTGCCAGTTGTCAGTTAACAGTTGCCAGTTGTCAGTTAACAGTTGCCAGTTGTCAGTTAACAGTTGCCAGTTGTTGTTGAAATTAACTACTAACCACTAACCACTAACCACTAACTAATGACTACTGACTACTGACTACTGACTAATGACTAATGACTACTGACTAAAATTCTTTGAGCTGGGAAACTAGAGAACGAGCTAAACTCACGGCCTCCGAGAGAAGTTCTGGGAAGGCTTCGAGCTGAGTGAGCCGAGATGTTTGAACTCCGGCTGCTGGCCGCGCGGCTGCCACCGGAACGGCACAGGCTCGATCGGTCTGCATTGTTTCTAATTGTTCTAAAATTGGCGATAGCAAAACCCTGGCATAGCTGCCGTAAGCTACACCTGCAATGTACGGGACAGGGGGAACTGACAAATTTTTCCCGCCATCCAACAGCAGTCCGCCGGCTCTCAGCTTGCTGACAGTGTGAGCATTAGTGCCGCCTGCAAGTTGCACGTATCCCGGCAACTGGGCAGCCAAAACTTTTTGACCGAGTTTGACCGCGGCTCTAGTAGTTCCTGTTCCGATATCTCCGCTCATCGGCCTACCGTCGGTTTGCCAAATTAGGGGACAAGGAAGGGGGGAAATTATTTGATAGAGTGTCCGCAAATAATCAATCAAACCGTCTCCATCGGGGCAACTAATTGCTATTACCTTGAGTTGACCGACCCAGGGAGCTATGCTCGACCAAAGTCGCCCAAAATCTGCCTCTCTGCCTACTTGCGTGTGGATTTCTAGGGCGTCCGCACCGGATTGCAAGATTAAAGGTGCGATCGCGGCGGGAGCAGACACGTAAGAACGAGTATAAATTAGTTGGCTCGGACAAATCGGCAGACAGCGACCGCAGCCGTAGCACTGCTCGTCTATCACCCCGGAAAAACCACTGCCAGCCCTCTGAAAAACTATTGCTTCGGCTGGACATATTTTTTCGCACGGCCGCCAGCAGTCCGCCGGACAATCGGCTGGGTTGAATTCGGCTTTGCGAAAATGCGGGTCTTCCCCATCGTTTAAACTCACCATCAGCAACGGCAACCCTTTGCCGCCAAACCTGCGGTTTTGAGTTCTTGCCTGTAATTCGCTGGCCACTTGTAGGGCTTCTTTCGCTGCGGCGACGGCGGCGGGATCTGCCGCGACATCGATACAGTCAGCGCCTGCTAAGGTGTAAGCCAAGGTGAGATTCCGTACCGCAGGCAGGTGTTGAAAGCTCGCCCCACAGATCAGCTTGAACCAATGGCCGCCTTTTAATGAGTTTAGGGGATGATAATGTTCTGTCACCCTTATATGCTAATCCTTTGAGCTGAAAATTACTATGTGAAAATTTCTACTTAATTTTTAAATTTAGGCTGATACAAGCTGGAAACGCTACTGATAGCAGTAGCTCTGGCGCTGTTGGCTCTATATGTAGAGTTCTGCCTTAATTTTTTTTCTTAAATTTGATTTTTGTCAGAGCGGCGGCCCAGGGGCGATTGGGAGATTGGGCGATCGGCTTGAGTTACACACAGACTTTCACTTATATCATAGTGTGGTGATTTAGGCAAGGAAAAAGTAGGCTAGAGAATTTTTTTGAAGTTGCCGTCCAGTGGCAATTAACGTAAAGCTCGATCGACATTGAAACCCATCGACCAACCGCAGATGAACATTCTTCTCCCTAACTTAAAGCTAAATTCATCTGGGTTAATCGGCGATTCAACTAGCTATACTACTTGCTCAGCCGCTTGTAAACCGTAGCCAAAGCATGGCTATCCCCCACATTTCCAGGAAACAAAACCACTGGTAAATTGGGAAACTGAGGATGGTCTGCCTCGGTTTTCACCACCGAACAACCTGCGATAATTTGACCGAGTTGCCTGACACTTTTCAGCGACAAACCTGTACTCAAAACATCATTAGAAGTAATGCCGCCCTTGCTAATCAAAAACCCGATATCTGTCGGCAGTCCCCGCACGATATCCATCAATAAAGCAGAAACCGCCTCTCCAAATTTTAACCGGACTTCTGCATTTTCAAATTGTAGTTCCTTGCGGCTTGTATAAATTACAGGCGTTTTGCCATCGGCATGAGAAGTGCGGACTTTTTCGAGAATTTCATCGAGCATTTGGGTGCGATACTCTGGTGAATCTTCTAGCAAGTGAGATACATCTATTTCAATGCTAACTATATTGGGTTCTTTTAACAAGCGTTCCAATTGTTCAGTAGTTTTCTTAACGTGGGAACCAACTATTACTGCGCCCGGTTTGCCGTCCCTCACGTATTTTGCCATTTGGTCGGCTGCTACTGGCTGGTTGCCGAGGTCAGCTAAGGAAGTTAAAATACTCGCCCCGCTGCGGAATAAAAACTTTTTGCCTTTACTGGCTGCATCCAGAATGTGTTTGGCAAATGTGTTTAAATCGCCTTGGCTTTCGCCGTCAACAACTGCACATTGGTTGTCTGTCATCTCCATCAGTCGATCTAAACTTCCGTAGCGGATGTCTGCGAGTAAAATGCGCTCGACTGCATCAGCATGGATGCGACCTTGGGTTTTTTCTTCTACGTAGTCTGGCAGGTAACTGTGACTGTAGCCGAAGACTGAATCTTTGGCAAATTCGGTTTGGTGAACTGGCGTTGCGACGCTGTTAACCATTAGGTAGTGCACGCTGTTGCGGGTAATTCTGCCTCCTTCAAAAAAGGCGGGAATTAGAAAATGAGCGTCGAAGGGGCCGAGTTCTTCGGCGATCGCATCGGTTTCGATCGGATAGTGGCCGCGCAGGGTAGAATCGGAACGGCTAACTATTAGGAAGTCTTCGATTTTTTCGCTCGCGATCGCCTTTTTAAGATTTTGACACACTTCGCGGGTGACGGAGGCTGCTTTTTCGGGAGTTAGCGATCGGGTATTTGTAAGTATGAAAAAAATCGGGGACTTGTCCCGCAGTCCCAAACGCAGAGTTTCTTCGTCCCAACGTGTCAGCAGCAAGCAACTGTGCACGGTTTGAGAACCTGTGGGATCGTCATCGAGAACTATAATCTTGGGTTTGGCAGAAGACATACTGACCTGGTTGTTAACGTCACCTTTCTAAGATATCCTTACCTGTTACGTAACAGGTAAAAATTTACAATCATGATATTTCTTAACAATTCTCATAACTTATAAATTTTAAAATGTGTTTTAGTTCGATCGCTTCAGTAATGTGCGCGTTGCTACCAACGAAGGTGCGCCCACAAGCACTGTACTAATATTTTCCATTGTTTCAATTAGCAGCGTTTCGGTCTTGCAACTTTTTCATTTCTGCTTGAACTCCTATAGCTAGCTGCAAAGCTTCGTTGAGCAATCGCCCCGGCTGGCTCGATCGATCGCTAAGAAGCAGGGCATTCAAACTTGTCAAATTATTGGCAAACAATTCGGAGTTAGTAGCGACAAATTTTTTGTTTTCCCTGAGAATTCTCTCGGTTTTCAAAGCTCGAACTAAATCGTCTCTGATGAGCTGCAAGGCTTGAATGACTTTCGAGCGATCGCCTATTTTGACTTCCCCATTGCCGGCATCTTCTATCTTGTCATTAATTTCGATCGCTTTGATGATACCGTTATAGCGATCGACATCATCAAAAAGATTGACTAAATGTTTGTTTTGGCTGCTGCACCAAATCTTCCACGCATCCTCAAAGATTAAACCGGCGATCGCAGCGAGGTGGAGGGCGAACCAAAACAAATAAGCTCTAGGAAATATAGCCACCAGCAGCCAACAACTGATTAGCACCAAAACAATTAAACCGACTGTTTTCAAAGCTTCGCGGGCAAACTTAGTCGCACTCGCGGGCCGGTATACGCGATCGGGTCCCGCGCCGCTGAGGTGCTTGAGCTCACCGACAGTAATTTCTAATCCCTGAATGTCAGCTCGCATAAATCTTCACAAATGTTTGTTAATTATAAAGTTTTGTGGTACAACAAGGGGCTCGTCTACAATAAACCTAACACTTTTTTCAACCAAAACTGCACTATGTCCGCACGTCCTATCTACCTCGACAACCACGCCACAACCCCCGTAGACAAACGGGTACTTGATGCGATGCTGCCCTATTTCACCGAACAGTTCGGCAACGCAGCCAGCATCAACCACGTCTACGGCTGGGAAGCAGAAGCAGCGGTAAAACAGTCGCGACAAATCATAGCAGAAGCAATCAATGCCTCCCCAGAAGAAATTGTTTTTACCAGCGGTGCAACGGAAGCAAATAACTTAGCGATTAAAGGTATCGCCGAAGCCTATTTCAGCAAAGGAAAGCACATTATAACAGTAAAAACAGAACACAATGCAATTCTTGACCCATGTACATATTTGCAAAAATTGGGATTTGACATTACTGTTTTACCGGTGAAAAGCGACGGGCTGATTGATATAGGCGATTTGATCAAAGCGATTCGGGCCGAGACAATTTTAGTTTCAGTGATGACGGCTAACAACGAAATTGGCGTCATCCAGCCGATCGCAGAAATTGCAGCAATTTGTCGCGGAAATGACATTCTTTTTCACACAGATGCGGCACAGGCGATCGGCAAAATTCCCCTCGACGTACAGGAGATGAATATCGATTTAATGTCCTTGACAGCGCACAAAATCTACGGGCCAAAAGGCATCGGTGCTCTCTACGTCCGCCGCCACAAACCGAGAGTGCAGCTAGCGCCGCAAATGCACGGAGGAGGCCACGAACGGGGAATGCGATCGGGAACTCTCTACCCACCGCAAATAGTCGGATTTGCCAAAGCAGTAGAATTGGCAATTGCAGAAATGCAGTCGGAAACAGAACGAGTGGTTAATTTGCGGCAGCGTTTGTGGGAAAATTTGAGTGAATTGGGCGAGGTTTTTCTTAACGGTCACGCGACTAAGAGATTGCCGGGGAATCTCAATATTAGTGTAGCCGGGGTTGACGGTCAAGCGTTGATGTTGGGTTTGCAACCGGCGGCGGCAGTTTCTTCGGGATCTGCTTGCACTTCTGCGAAAATAGCTCCATCTCATGTTTTAGCAGCGATCGGGCGATCGGACAAATTAGCTTACGCTTCAATTCGCTTTGGCATTGGGAGGTTCAATACCGCAGCAGAAATAGATGCAGTCTCCCAACACGCGATCGCAACTATTCAATCTCTCCGACAAGCACAAAAAGTAATGAGTTAGAAAGTTGACAGTTGACAGTTAACAGTTGACAGTTGACAGTTGACAGTTGATAGTTGATAGCGAAAATCCGTTCTGGGTTTTTGCTGTCCACTGTTAGAAAGTAGTTTAGGACTTACGCATAAATACCAAAGAAACTGGGTTTTTATCCATTTTTGCGATCTGTAACGAAGCATGATGCCAAAACCCGGTTTCTGAACACCCGCGCGTAAGTCCCAAATGCGTAATTCCTATAATCTGTAGGGTGCGTCGCTGTGAGATACTCAATGGAACTTGCAGATTTTTTCGGGCGACGCACCTTACCATTTAGGATTGGACGGTTCAATATCGTAGATGAGTTAAAGCATATACGACCATATCCCCTACTTCTGTAGCCGTTTCCCAGACTCAACATCAAAGCTAATGCTAAAAGTCGGGGATCTACTAACAGCATCGTTCACTTAGAACCAAATACCTCGCGCACCCGATAAATCGGTTTTCCCTGCGACTCGTGATAAGTCCGCATCATCACTTCCGCCAGCAAACCAAAACAAAATAACTGCACGCCAGTCAACAGCAAAACCACAGCCAAAATCAGCAAAGGACGGTTCCCGATACTTTGACCAAAAGCCAATTTCAGGAAAGTCAAATAAATCCCTAAAACCGTTCCCAACGTCATAGAACTCAGTCCCAAAAGTCCAAAAACGTGCATCGGTCTAGTCAGGAACTTTTTCATAAAAGAAATAGTTAACAAATCCATCAACACCCGAAAAGTCCGCCAAATCCCGTACTTACTTTGACCGAAACGGCGGGCGTGATGTCGCACAGGCATTTCTGCAATTCTCGCCCCTTCAATAAACGCCAAAGCCGGCAAAAAGCGGTGCAATTCCCCGTAGAGGTTCAAGTCTGCTACCAACTCGGATTTATAAGCTTTCAAAGAACAGCCGTAGTCGTGCAAATTTACGCCTGTAACGCGACCAATCAGCCAGTTAGCAATTTTAGAAGGAATCAGCCGACTAATAGTATTATCCTGCCGATTTTTCCGCCAGCCGCTAACTAAATCGTAGCCTTCATTTAACTTTGCCAACAACAGCGGAATATCAGCCGGGTCATTTTGCAAATCGCCGTCTAGGGTAACAATAGCACGACCGCGAGCGCGATCGAAACCCGCCGACATGGCAGCAGTTTGCCCGTAATTGCGGCGCAAAAGTACAGCACAAAGGTCATCGCGAGTGCTGGCTAACTGCTTGAGAAGTTCAGCAGAATTGTCCGACGAACCGTCATCTACACAAATAATTTGATAGCTGAGTCCAGATGGTTGGATAGAAGAGGCGATCGCCTCAATCAAATGAGGCAAACTTTCCACCTCATTATAGACCGGCACCACCACCGAAACATCCAGAACAACCTCAGCCTCAGCTTGCTGTCGCGCCAATTTTTCCAAAAATAATGCAGCGTCCATTGATTTATTCGATAACATCAGTAATCATTAGTCATTGGTCATTGTTCATTAGTCATTAGTCATTAGTCATTGGTCATTAGTCATTAGTCATTAGTTAACAGTCAACCGTCAACCGTCAACCGTCAACCGTCAACCGTCAACCGTCAACCGTCAACCGTCAACCGTCAACCGTCAACCGTCAACAACTCACTAGGTTGATAACTTGCCACAACTTTACCATAACCGCGCACTTGCTGGTAATAACCTCGACTGACTTCATCTCCATCGTCCGACAAAATATCGATACCGATACCGTTGCGACCTTGTAGTTTTCCCGAACTGTGAATGTAGCGATTATCTCCGAGATACAATCCTACATGAGTTGCTTTTTCCGGCGTACCAAAAAATACTAAATCTCCCGGTTCTAAAGCACTGATACTAATAGGTTTAGTAAAAGCTTCCTGCTGATAAGCATCCCTCGGCAACCAGATGCCCGCAGCAACAAAAGCAGCTTGCATCAAGCCAGAACAATCATAGTTTGGCCCGACTGTACCGCCCCAAAGATAATAATTGGATTGGTGCATAGCCTCGCGAGCAAAAGTAATTGCAATTGGCAATTTTTCCTTAATTTCTGCCTCAGAAACCACCAGAGGATGATACACTGTTTCTGCCGCATCGAGCAACTCAACATCTCGAATATCCAGCCATCCCGGATAATCATCTTCGCACAGCCGCACCATCACAGCCGTTGTATCCCCCTGAACAACCGAGTCTATGCCATTTCTCCCCCCTTTCATAAGGGGGGGCTGGGGGGGGTCAAAAAGGAGCAAATGTCGCCCCAGCGCTGCTTGAGTTGCCAATCGATCGCACTTTGGGGAATCGTAAATATTTATGTGCGATCGCGCCCGGTACTCCACAACATCAGATAATTGATAATTGGCCATTGCTAATTGCTAATTGTTTGCTGTTAATTGTTCGCACTTAGCGATAGATTGCCATTAGCCGCTAGCCGTTAACCGTTAACCGTCAGCCATTAACCATGACATTTTTCCACAAAGACGAACAATTAGAAACCCTCGGCAGTAGCATTATAAACGCAGCCAAGGCAGAATTTACAGGATTAACGGGCGATCGTACAGCCATTACCTGGATAGTCTACGATCCGCCGGTGCGAGTCAATACAGGCGGCGCCCTGAGTGCAGAAGAATTTTGGAAGTATCAACCGCGAGGTTTTAGCGCTAGAGCTTCCGAACGAATTTATCCAGCCAGCATCGTCAAATTATTCTACCTCGTTGCCATCTGGGAATGGGCGCAAAAAGGCATGATTCAAACATCGCCAGAATTAGAACGCGCCGTCCGAGATATGATAGTTGATTCCAGCAACGACGCCACCAGTTTAGTAGTAGACGCCCTCACCGGCACCACCAGCGGCCCAGAATTATCACCAGGCCCCTTTGAAACTTGGAAACAGCAGCGAAACATCGTCAACCGTTACTTTCAATCATTGGATTGGCCAGAATTAGAAAATATTAACGTCAATCAAAAAACCTGGTGTGACGGCCCCTACGGTCGCGAGCGAGCAGTTCTGGGAGAATTAATGGAAAATAGAAATATGCTGACCACAAATGCAGCGGCGCGTTTGCTGCACACTATAATCGGCGGCGTAGCTGTTTCTGCCCAAGCATCCCAAGAAATGATGGGTTTAATGAAACGCAGTTTAGAACCAGCAGAATTAGAGGCAGATCCTGAAAATCAAGTTACAGGTTTTTTAGGCGGGGGATTGCCAGAATCAGCAAAATTGTGGTCAAAAGCCGGACTGACAAGTCAAGTTCGTCACGATGCTGCTTATATTGAAATACCGGGTTTGCGGCCGTATTTGTTGGTTGTATTTACCGAGGGAAAAGACAATAGCAAGAAGGAAGAGATTTTGCCATTTATATCGCGGCAATTTGTAGAAGCGATGAAAGTGCTTAATTAGATTTAGTAGTTAATATTGCGGCTAGACTAGACTTGAATTGCCAAAATAATTTGGACGCTGCTCAAAGCCCATCCCACAAAATTTTCTTGTGGGATGGGCTTTGAGCAGCGTCCCAAGATTTGATTAAAAGGAATTTTTTCCTAGAAGCTCTAAAACGGAGAGGGAGGGATTTGAACCCTCGAAGGATGTTAACACCCTTAACAGATTAGCAATCTGCCGCTTTCGACCACTCAGCCACCTCTCCAGATGACAGCAACTAATCATAGCACACACATCTAGCCTTTGGCAACCCCTAAATTCAAAAAATCCTCAATCCCTGACGCTGTATGGAAGGAAGAAGGGCACAACACGAATTTTGACACGGATACAGGATGTAAGAGGGAAGAAAAAGAAACTATTCGCAATGCCCGATGCCCGATGCCCAATTCCCGAAATCAAGACTACTCCCCAAAGCCCCTGGCCTTCAAGTGTTTTTCCCAACTAAAATTGGAACTCAAAAAGAACCTCTTAGTATACAAATATCCCAAGCGGTACAGGTGAGCCTTGCGATCGGCATCAAGGTGAAAATCCGTCGTCGTCACCCCAGCTTCAGTCACATCAATATTAATCACCCTGCCTTTATCCATTTCCCGCTGGTGATAGCGGTCTCTTGCTTTCATCATCGTTCTGAACATCGCCGCCAGCATCGACAGCGGAGTATCAATCTTAACTTGATTCTCAATTCCAGTATCGACCAATCGAAACCCAAAGGTAAACCAGCGGGGCATAGCGGGAGTCGAACCGACGGATTGTTTGTCATAAATCCACAGGGGGAAATTGCTCAAAATTCCGCCATCGACAATTAAGTCATCGCCGAGTTTTCCCGGTTCAAAAAATAGCGGAATACTCATCGACAGCCGCACCGCTTCAGCTACGCTAAAATCTTCGGGATTTGCGAGTCGCAACTGCTGGTATAAAGGATCGGAATCGGCAGATTCCTGCCGTCGCAAGTCATCGGGAATTACCAACATTTCACCGCGAGTGAGGTTGGATATTACTACTTTTAATTCCCGGTCTTTTACGATTTGTTTGACATCGGCAAAAGTGTGCAAGTTACCTCGACCGAGCATTGCTTCCAGCCACTGCCGGAACGGTTGCGCCGAATATTCTCCCATCTGACGGCTAACTGTTAGGAAAAGTAGAGTCCAAGCTGGGGATTGCAAGTCGTCGGCGGGGTCGCCGTTTAAAATTAGAGGACTGTTTTTTTGAGTTAAAAATATGCTGTAATCGAGCTGTCCTAAAATTTCCTCTAAATCATCAATTGACAAGTCGGTTGCCAATACTGCCGCAGTAATTGCACCTGCCGAAGTGCCGGCCAATTTTCGCCAGCGGATGCCCAAATCGCTGCAGCACCTGAGTGCTCCTAAAAACGCAACTCCGCGCACGCCGCCGCCTTCAAAAACCCCGTCGGCATAGATTTGACCGTTTTCGTCGGGAGGCGGAAATTTGCTGAGAATTGTTTGTTTCTCGGTTGCGGTGATCCTGACACCGGGTTCTTGCAAAATTTGCTGCGGATACCACTTGCTCATGGGAAATACCTCGGATCGATTTGGGATTTTAGATTTTAGATTGATATCTATTGTTCTGGATTTTTGTGGGCATTCATTGCTTCTTTGACGTGTTCTTGAACTTGCGATCGCACTTGTTCGTAGGCCACCGACGCGCACCAAGGCCGGAGAGATAAAATAGTTGTATCTGGAGTAATCTCGGCTACCAAACAAGTCGGGGGCGGATTCTCCAAAACCAGGGGGTGAGAGTGGGCAATTTCTAATAACTCAGCCACTGTTGGACGGATCGGCCGATCGCCAATATCAATTTTCAAGTCTACTCGCCTCGTTCCCATTGTTGTTGTATTTTTCAATGTACCGTTAAACAACTGATTGTTCGGGACAATAATTTTTATGCGATCGTCTGTCACGACGGTTGTTGAAAAAATCCCGATGCTGTCCACTACTCCCTTAACATCCCCAGCTTCAATCCCATCTCCGACTTCAAAAGGACGCAAACTAATCAACATTACCCCAGCAGCAAAGTGCGACAAAGTATTTTGCCACGCCAAACCGATCGCCAAACCCGCCGCACCAACCACCGCAACCACACTGGTAGTTTGAATTCCCAACTGACTCAAAGCGGCGACTACTCCCACTACCAAAATCGTAATTTCAGCAGCTTGAACTAAGAATTTCCGCAGTGTGGCTTCGGTGCGACTGAGTGCTCGGCGAGTCACGCGGCCCGCAAAGTCGATCGCAAATCGCGTAATTAACAAAATGCCGATCGCCCACAGCAGTTGAGGTACAATTTTAAACCCCAATTCTACGAGTTTTTTCGAGAATTCTTGAGCTACTTCCAAGGCTTGTGTTCTTTCTGCATTTAGCTGAGAATAGAAGGTTTGGGCTATTGGTATAAATCTGCTGATGGCTGTCATATTAATTGGAATTGGGAATTGGCTTTCCCAGGGAATTGGGCATTGCAGTCTCAGTCTCCTCGCTTATCCCGAGAGTCCGACAGGGGTTGAAAACCCCTGTCTCATAGCGAAAGTCCTCTCAAAGAGGACTAAAGTCGATAATTTTATTCTTCAAACTCTTGAGTCGGTTTTAACTGAGATGTTGCACCATTCTCAATAAGGCTTTTATGGGCGGGCAGGATGCCCACCCCACAAGAAATTAATTCTTTGTGGAACAGGCATCTTGCCTGTTCTTGAGAATGGTGCAAGATGTAAGTTTTAACCGACTTTTGCTATGAGGCGGGGGTTTAAACCCCTGCCGGACTGTCGAGAGAGCTAAAGTCCTCTAAAAGAAAACTAAAATCAATAATTTTCTCGCTCAAACTCTTGAGTCGGTTTAAACCGACTTTTGCTATGAGGCTCTTGTTTAAACCCCTGCTGGACTACTGTTAATAGTTTACTGCTACGCGGGGCAATCGGTGTTTAAAACCGCAGACAATTTCCCACGAAATAGTTCCTAAAGTTGCGGCCCAATCGTCAGCAGTAATTTTATTTTCCCCATCTTTGCCCAACAACGTCACCACTTCGCCGACTTCTAAATCGGGAATATCAGTTACATCTAGCATTAATTGATCCATCGTCACTGCTCCCACTTGCTGCACAAAGTTGCCCCTGACTAAAACCTGCATTTTATTGGAAAGATTGCGCGGGATTCCATCTGCATAGCCGATGCCAACTACCGCAATTTGTGTCTGACGCCCAGCGATAAATTGATAGCCGTAACTGACGCCTGTTCCTGCTTCAATTGTTTTCACCTGCGTTACCCTAGCTTTTACCTGCATTGCGGGCTTTAAATCGACAACATTTTGCAAGTGAGGAGCTGGATAAAGACCGTAGGTAGCTAAACCGACTCGCACTAAATCGTAGTGCAAATCCGGGTCTGCCAGGGCGGCGGCAGAGTTTGCCAAGTGCAGGCGAGGGGGGTTAATTCCTGATGTTTTAATTTGCTCGATCGCCCGTTTAAACCGCTGGTGCTGCTCTATCATAACTGCCGGATCGGGACTGTCGGCTGTCGCCAAGTGAGAGTAAATGCTGGCTAATTTTAAATTGGGCAACCGCTTGACTAATTGCACAAATTCTGTTGCTTCCTCCCAGGGCGTACCCAAGCGAGACATTCCCGTATCCAACTTAGCGTGAACTGGCAAAGATTGGTTGAGATCGGCGAGAACTTCCGAAAAAATTAGGGCTTGTTTGGCAGTACAAATAGTTGGCTGCAAGTGCCATTGGGCGATCGCCTTTACCTGTTGGGCTGTATGAGTTGCCCCCAACAACAAAATCGGCGCTTCTATCCCAGCTTCTCGCAATTCAATTCCTTCGGGAATTGTCGCCACTCCCAGCCAACTAGCACCTGCTTGCAATGCTGTTTGACTGACTGCAACAGCACCGTGCCCGTAAGCATCCGCTTTCACAACTGCCATCAGTTCTGTGTGGGGAGATAAGAGATTTTTAAGCTCTTTTACATTGTGAGTTAAAGCTGCTAAATCGATTTCTACCCAAGCCCGCTGGCAAAGTCCCCCGTCACCGTCCCACAGAACCCTCTGGCGGGATTCTTTTGTCGTTGATTCTGCGGTTGTTTGTTCCCCACTCAACATTGTCGATCGCTCCTACTTGCTTGCACCATTAAAAACTGCTCGGAGATTTCACCCTAGGTTTAATTATAATTAAATTTGCCCTTTAATCAATGTCAACTGGTGTATCACAGCACCAAAAATACTCGGTAAAAACTATGGACGGACTGGCTTACCTGCATTTAGCTGAAACTTGGGAAACGCCTGCGGGTCAAACTCAATCGACAAACTCGAAAACGCACCTGAATTTAGCCTCTACTCCTTTACTTTTCTTTACGATCGCTCTCACAATTTTCAATTTAGTCAATCCCGCACTAGCCATCAAAAAAGGCGATTCAGGCCCGGAAGTTGCCCAACTCCAGAAAACTCTACAAAACGCAGGGTATTTTCGCCGCCAGCCCACAGGATTTTACGGTCCTGTAACCCAGGCTGCTGTGAAAAAGTTCCAAGCAGACAACAACCTGAAAATTGACGGAATTGTCGGCCCAAAAACCTTATCAGCCCTGAACGTTAAGCCGGAAGACGCGATCGCTGACAATGAATCTGCGGGAAAAACATCGCCCAATGTCGATCGACCTTCGCCATCTCCTAGCGCCAGAGAAAACACAAACCAACTCGAAGATACAACTAAAAATCAGCCAAAAGAACCTCTCTTTCAAGAACCATCTTTGCCACCATTTAAAACAGAAACTCCCGCAAAAACTCCCGACGATCGAGCAAGTGAATCACAACCGAAAAGGCTAGTAAATCCTCCAGAAAATACTCCCGGCAAAATGACCTTGAGAAAAATTATTTACGGCAAAATATCGCCGAAATCAATAGTTTATTCGGGAGCGGGTTTGTTTTTTGCTCAAAACATGATGTACAGCCACACCATCACAGTTTACGACAGGAAGTTTAAATTAGTCAAGACTATTCCCGATACAGTAAACTTGTCGAAGTTCGGCTTTTCTAAATTCAAAGGCAATTATCAAGGTTCTCCCGTAGAAGCTGCTTTTTCAACAGACGGCAAATATGCCTATGTATCCAACTATCAAATGTACGGTTCGGGGTTTGACAATCCGGGGAGCGACAGGTGCTCTCCAGCGGCCAAACACGACCAAAGTTTCCTGTACCGCATCAATACCCAAACTTTGAAAATAGAAAAGGTAATTCCTGTAGGTGCAGTTCCGAAATTCAATGCTGTTTCGCCTGACAATCGTTTCGCCCTCGCTAGCAATTGGTGCAGTTGGGATTTGAGCGTAGTTGACACTAATAAAAGCCGCGAAGTCGAGCGGGTGAAACTGGGTGCATATCCTCGCGGTATTGTTGTCACTCCAGACTCAAAAAGTGCCTACGTTGCTGTGATGGGTTCTTCGGATATTGCGAAAGTTAATCTCATAGACTTTTCGGTAGAATGGCTGAGAAATATTGGCAATGCGCCGCGTCATTTGACGATCGATCCCAAGGGCGACTATCTTTATGTCACTTTGAACGGTGAAGGAAATGTGGCAAAAATTGACCTTAAAACTGGTAAAGTGGTGGACAAAGTTTCGACGGGAAATGCACCTCGCAGCATGACGATTTCTGATAATGGAAAACGAATTTATGTGGTTAACTATTTCTCGAATACGGTTAGCAAAGTTAGGACTAGCGATATGAAAGTCCTGCAAACAGTGAATGTTAATTCAAGTCCGATCGGGATTACTTACGATCCGCAAACTAATCAGGTTTGGGTAGCTTGCTATTCCGGCAGCATTATGGTGTTTCAAGATTAATCTAGCTGGTTCGTAGTTAAGTTTGTAGGGTGCGAATTGCGCACCGGTTGACAAGCGCGAGTAACGAGGTTAGTAACTTTCAGCGTTTTGATTCTGAACCCAAGCTCCCCCAAGCAATTTTCCTTGATTGAACTCTGAAAAATAGGAACGTGATATCAAATCCGGTAGCATCGGAATTATGTAGTGCGAGCTTAAGAGCTCGCGAGCCACGCCGCGAGATATTAAGCTCGCACTGACATTGTCTAAATATATTATTCCGATGCAACCGGAAACGATATGAAATACTGGTTTGATGCTTTTTGTCCGGCTCAAATTTAACAGGTCAGACAGGGCTGGCACTGCGCTCCCTACATAATTCGTTTGCATCGTCCTACATAATAAGGTGCGCACTGCGCACCCTACATCAGGGGTGAAAATATTATTTGGACAACTTTAAACGCTTCACAACATACTCAGAAGGCTTAGCAGGTACTTGGCCTTTTTTGGCCATAGCTTGATAAATCATGGCTGCTACTTCGGCGCGAGTTGCTGTTCTATTAGGCTGCAAAAGTGTGGGCTTCGGGTGGTTGACAACAATACCAGCTTCTGTGGCTGATGCTACTTTGTTAACTGCCCATTTCGGCACTTTTGCCCTGTCTGTATAAACTTGTAAAGTTCTGGTTGCTTTTGTTGATGGTTTCAGGCTCAAACCGCTTGCTAAAGCTGCGATTACTTCGACACGCGGAATTTGTTTTTCGGGACGGAACTCATTGTTTGGGTATCCTTGAAGATATCCAGTTTTGACAGTGTGGTCGATCGCAGTAGCGGCAGGACTTTTGTCTTTTACGTCTTTAAAATCAATCGATTTTCGGATCGGTTCTTTGTCGCCGGACATTCGCTGAATTAACCGCGCTAGTTCGGCTCGCGTTATCGGTTCGTCGGGACGAAATTTGCTGTCGGTGGAATCAGCAAAAATTTTTCGATCGACTAAAGCTACAATGAACGGACGCGCCCAATATTTGTCAGGAACATCAGAGAATCTAACGGGCCCAACTTTGGGTTTACCTGCTTTGGGTTTGGTCGTTGCTGGAGCTGGAGCCGATCGCACAATTGGCTTGGGAGGAACAACGATTACACCCACCGGAGGATTTTGCGGTAAAATCGGCCCTAAAGGTGCAACAGGCAGAGCATCCGGTTCCGAGGGAAGGATGGTTGTAGCGGGCGATCGCACATCCGAATTCGGCAGCCCAGGCGTTAATATTCTCGGACTAGCGGGCGTGACAGCAGGTTGAGAGAAAACGGCTGGAAATTGCCAATTTGTAGCACCCAATCGATCGGGATTTCTGCCTGTTACCCAAAAGAAAATTGCTCCCATCGTGCCGAAGGCAACCAAGATCGCAATCAATTCATCAAATCCTAGAGGGTTTCTTTCCCCTGACGGGGGTTGTGAAGAAGACATACTTGTCACCTACATATCAATGTAGAAATTAAATCACATATTTTTTGGGTCTGGTGGTGACTGAAATAAATAAATCAACTATTCTAAGGTTCTCACTGTTAATACTTGCGGGGGCGTAGAATCGGGAGGATAAATAAAATCAATTTTTAGCGATCGCGTTTCTGTCGCAGCTAACCTCAACTTTACCATCGGTTCCACAACTTGACCGACACGGTGCCACAAATGCACGTAGCGAGTTACATCGTAACCTCCATCATCTCGGTAGCGCAGCCGCACAGTACCTCGAAAATAAGGAAAATCCAGCGGAGGTTGGCGAAACCGCAAGCCATTTTTTGAGAGTTTATCTTCTTTTAAAGGCGTTTCCAAACTCACCGCTATTGTTTGCGGTTTCTGTGCCGTGTTATGCAGCGGCAAAATCAGATTGTACTGTACGCCGTAATTGCCGTGGGCTTCGTAAGCGGTGTCGGGATAGCGCGCCAGCATTTTTCCGGCTTGCACTTGTTGGGTTCCTAAAGTGCCCCCGCGCAAGGTAGAGATCGCATAGGATATCGCTTTTCCAGTCTGGGGAATTGCCAGATTTTTAGCATCGCGATCGACTAATTCCGCTTCCCATCCAGAACCTTGCTGCACCCCTGCCACGCGGCCGTAAATCAGGCTTCCCGAAGTCGCGTCGGGGGGAGTCGGGGTTTTGTCGCGGGGGCCTGCCAAACCGCCATTATTCAGCAATTGCTGCCATTCTTCCAGAGTTGGCGCGCGTTGGCGCAGCCCTCGAAGAGGATCGCCCCCATCAGCATTTTGAGGTGCATACATTGCCAAAGTAGCGGCATAAACCTTGCCGCTACTTTTGAGCCGCACAAAGGTAGAACGACCATTTATCGGCTTTTCCAGACCCCGCACGGGAATAGGGCGATTCATCAACAATGCGGTTTCTCCCGGTGCCATCAGCAGTTTTGCGGGAAAATCCGGCTGCCGCATTCCCCGCAAAACGCTATCGACAGCGCGAATCCCAGGGCCGGAATATACTTCGCCGTTGGGACTCTCACTTAGTGCTGGTTTTTGTTTAAAAGGCGCGTCCGGTTCCATCAGGTAACTGGCTGCCTGTAACACTTCCACCGTCACGGGTTCGGAGCTGGGATTGTAGAGCAAAGCGCCGATATACAAAGTTCTAGAATTCAGCGGAGTGTGAGAAAAGTGGTGAGCAAACAGGTTAAATTGCCCTTGAAAGGCAAAGTTCAGGTGAGCTGCGGGGACTTTTTTGCCCTCTGGGGGAAAGGTTGATAGCAAAATGCCTTCTTTTTTGACCCATTCGGGACTGTCGCTGTTGAAGAGGGGGATGCTGTCGAGTTGTCCGGGGAGCTCGCGCACTTCCGTAGCTTGTACAATTTCCTCGGGTGCTGGTTTTGCGGGAACAGATTGTACGGGTTTTTTGACGTACAACAATCCGCCGACTGCACAAAGGACGATCGTAGAAATACCAGCAATTCGAGAAAAGAGATTTGGTTTCTGAATCATGAAAGTTAACTGTCAACCCAATCTCTGTACATCTTCCACCGACAGCGACAGCGCCTGAGCCACTTGCTCTACGGTTAAACCCATTGCCAGCAGTTGGGGAATCGCATCCCGTTGGGTTTGTTCTGCGCGATCGGCTCTTTGGCGTTCCTGTTCGGTATGGAGGCGTTCTAGTTTAGCTTGTTCGCTACCAGTTAACAACAAATTCCCCTGATTATCCCACCAACGCAACCATCGCTGATGCTGATTTTGATAGCTACCTTCCCACACACCTAACTCTACTCCCATCAGGTCGATCGGATAATGCCCGCGATCGTTCGGTTGCAAACGGCGATAACGAGTATTCACCCAGTTATAGACTTCCAATTCGCTCGTTTTAATGATGTATATCGCATAGTAAGGAATGTGAATAATCTGCTCGTATACCCAAAACTTTCCGGGTTTCTGGTTGATACCTTCTGGTAAGCGAGATAAGGGAGTATTGTTTCGTTCTTCTGAGCCATTACCACTAGCAAATTCGATCGCAATCAATGGCACAATATACTCGCGCCAAATCACGTAAGAGCGGCGAATTTCCCCATCTATTAGGGGCGGAACGTTGGGAACGTAGAACCAGTCAGGCGCTTCGGCTCCCTTTTCTGGAGGGTCGGTTTCGCGCCAGTAAATGCCACAATCTTGCCCTATAGCATATTGTCCGTCCGGGTGGAGGGTTTGCAGTGTAGTTTCCAGGGAGTCGGTGAGTAGAATACTCTGGGGATGTTCTTGGAAGTTTTTCACAAACGTGCCGTCGGAGTCAGGTAGTTGGGTGTGATCGGGAAAAGCGGGGGGTAATGTTGTGGGGTTGAGGCTTTGGGTCATGTCAGCTATCCGATGGTGAAAGGACAGATGCTTTATTAATTAGAGCATAGTAATTGTAGATTAAGCGGCTTTATACTGTTTGACAAAATGTTTGTTGCTCACTCTTCGAGCGCGGCGATCGCAAAGCACATCAACCCCGGATCGATGACCTTCTATTGGTCTAAAATCTGTTACATTACAATCATAGTTAAGCATTTGGCAACCAGCTATGCGGTCAATTGAACAACTGACAGAAGAGCTTTTATCTCTGCCTAGTGCATCAAGAGCACTTTTGGCAGAAAAACTCGCAGAAAGTTTAGAATTCGATATCGACCCAATAATTCAGGCCGCTTGGACAACAGAGGCTCATAGACGACGTAACGAGATCCAAAGTGGTGCTGTGCAAGCAATTCCGGGAGATGATGCCTTAGCTCAAGTGAGGCTGTTGCTTGACCCATGAAGTATGTATTTCATCCTGAAGCACTTGCCGAATATGCTGAAGCTGTCCAATACTATGCAGAACAACGTTCTGAAGTAGCACAGATGTTCATTAATGCTATTGAGGATGCTGTGTATCGAATTAGGGAATCTCCGACTCGCTGGGCTATAGTTGATGAAGATGTTCGCCGATGTTTGACGCGGAAATTTCCCTATAGCATCCTTTACACGATCGAACAAGACTACATTTTGATTCTCGCAGTAACGCATTGCAGTCGAGAGCCTGGGTATTGGAAAAGCCGCAAATAATTGAAACATTCAGCAATCCAACATTTAAAATGTCTGAGATAACTCTGCTACATGAAATTGCTCATTGCCCCCATGCACGGTTCTGTCGAGAAAATCCTGCTGCTGAACATCCATGTAGCGAAATTGTTAATTATCAAAAGTCGCTCAATTTAGACGATTTTCAAGTACCTGAGCCTTGGAGTGGACATATAGAGAAAGCTCCTATTCTTTTTCTGAGTTCAAATCCATCAATTGGCGCTGGTGAAAACTACCCAAATTGGTCTTGGTCAGACGATGATATGGAAGATTACTTCAGTTATCGTTTTGGAGGGGGACGCAAGGAATGGATCGTCAATGGTACGAAATCCTTACTAATGGACGGGACATATAGCCATGCTGTTAAGTTCTGGGCAGCAGTCCGGCAACGTGCTATGGAGTTATTTGAACGGGATGTGCTTCCAGGAATTGATTATGCACTTACCGAAATAGTGCATTGTAAATCCCATAAGGAAATTGGCGTAGAACGAGCGCAATATAAATGTGTTGAAGCCTATTTGTTGAGGACTTTAGAACTGGCAGGGGCAAAAGTAATTGTGGTGCTGGGAGAACGTGCAAGGAAAGCAATTCAAAGTCAATTCAATATTCCTGAAAAAATCTCAGTGTCTGAGGCAATAAAGATAGGGAGCAGTGAAAGATTTTTTGCTTTCCTTCCACATCCAAATGCCTACAAAGATCGTTCTTTTTCCAAGTGCTTTCAGGATGATGAGCTTGAAAAGTTACGCGCATTTTTGCATCCGTGAAAAAATGGTGAGTGATGCACATGGTCAAAGTTACTTGAACGTCCGCTCGCCCGATTGAAAACCTTACCTTCTAGTGAGCAAGATGCGATCGCGTTATGATAGAAGTATCGCCTGATTGTGGCAATTCGCTATGACCTTGGTATTATTTTCATCCGATTTATTGGCACTCATGCTGAGTATGACAAAGTAGATGCAAAAATAGTCTAAACAGAGGTGAATGTATGGAATTGCGCTCAATTAGAAATGAAACTGACTATCAGGAAGCCCTTCGAGAGATCGAGTTACTGTTTAATGCAGTTGTAGTTGTAGGGTGTGTCGCTGCAGGAAACTTCCCACTAAGGCGCAGATATTCGAGGGCGACGCACCCTACATTCTTACCGCCTTCTGCCACTCCCGAAAGAGCGACTCCGACTCGGTTGACGAGAACTCCTGCCGCTACCAAAACTCGGACTCCGCCTTTGCTGCGGGGAAGTTGAGTTGGGCGATCGCCTCAAAGTGCTGCCGCCGTAACCCGAACCGGTCGATCTATTATTGGCATTTGGACGTACTGAGGGTCTTACTGGCTGGTTAGATGTGGGCGATCGCAAGCGGCCGGTCGTCCTTAAAACTTGACGGTTTCTCACCTCCGGAGGCGGAGTTCGGTAGCGAGTTTGATATTGGTTAACAGCTTGGCTGTAAGTATTGCCATACCCGCCATATCCTGTCATAATCCCCGGCTGATAGACTGGCGGCATATAATATTGCGGTCTAAATAACAAACTGCCGATCGCCTGACCCGCTATAGCCCCAGCAAACGGCGCCCAGAAGCCTGATTGCTGTCTCACTACTACGGTTTGGGGCTGACCGGTTTGAGGGTTATTGACAGTTTCCGTCACGTTGTGAACGTACTCAATTTTAAAATCTTCTGTCAAATGCAAAACCCCTTGATTGTTATTCACATTTAGATAACTTTTCTTGCCTGCCGATATTTCTTCATCCGTTAAGCGAGCCATTTGCAAATCCGTAGTGCGGTAAACTGGGGGACTGCCGGCGGGAGTATTCAGCAACATCAAACTGTACTCACCATCCGCATCGTCGTAGGTAGCTTGCTGTACGGGATATTGGCCTTGAGCCAAGTTATTGTTTGGTGCAGGGCGCACCGTGTTTACATTGCTATTTGCCGCAGGATTTGCCGCAGGATTTGTCGCAGGACTTGGAAGAGCTTCTGGGGTAGGAGAACCGCAGGCAGTTGCCGTCCACAATAAAGTTAAAGCCATTAAATAAATTGTCAGTCTTCGCAGCATAAATAATAATTGGTAATTGGTAATTAGTAATTGGGAATTGGGAGTTGGGAGTTGGTAATTGGGCATGGGTTGTTTGATAATTGCTCCTTCTTCCTTCTTCCCGACATCCGTTAGAGCCGTTACATCCGTTACTGAATCCGTTGCCGAACTTCTTCCTTCCTTAAAGAGGAATGAGTTCGGGGAAATTGACCAACACTTGGTCGTTGGTAAGTTCGTCACCCAACTGTGCGGGAGAAAAGTGAACTTGCACAGCTCGGAGCCTTTGCTGGTAATTTAAATTAATCAGTGCTTTTAAACCGACTTTCAGCGCGCTGATGTCAGCGAGGTCTGTTTCTAGGGCAGGAATTTCGCCTTCATAAGCAACTGTCAGCATCACTACGACATTTCTAGTTACCGGCAAAGACAAGGGGGAATTTTTATCATAAACAGAGGTGCTGTATTGAGGCTCGCTGAGATAGCGATCGGCTGAATCAGTGAAAAGCTCATCCACATAATCGCCGGCTTCGCCTTCATTCCAAAAAACATCGCCTTCATTGGCTGCTGCTTGCCAGTAGTTGTCGTATTGCAACAGGTGATTGCAAATTTCTACAAGACCTTCTCCTAAAACTGCTAGGTTGCCATCGGCATCAATTGCTTGTCTGGCGGTGCGGTTTAGAACTCCTAACAGCGGTGCAACTTCTTCGCCTGTTAGGTGAACGAACACACGGCAAACTGCCAGTCGAGTTTTACCTGTAAATTGACTGAATCGATCGCGCCAAGCATTCATAATAACCTATAGTTGTAATCTGTAGGGCTATATTTCCAACGATAGCAGGCGATTTGCACTCTTGCCGTCTAACCTCAGATTGATATCGAGGGCATTTTGAGCGATCGCCTCCGCAGCGTACTGTCTCGCTTTGAGTCATCTAATTTTATCGCAGTTTTCAATCGGAGCAAATACAGTAGGGAAACGGCACGGTCTTGTCCTGACGGGTATCTGCGATTTTTAATAATAATTGGTAAAAATTTGATAATTGTAGCAATACTTTTTAAAATTGATATTAATTCGGCGTTCCTTTGCTTCGCCGGAATATGAGATTGTGCGCGATCGATTCATCGGTCATTGTTTGCTGTGCTTCGCGATCGCAATCATATCAATTCCGGGTGCGCCGGAATGAGATAGAGGACACGGCAGTGCCGTTTCCCTACCGCGATCGATTGTAGGGACTTAGGCACTCGCGGTGTCCTGATTTCGGGTAAGATTAATTCCCATACAACCGGAATTGATATCACAGGAAATTGTCGGTGGATAAATTTAATTCAAAAAACCTCCAATCGAGTTCGATTGGAGGTTCGCTGAGCGAATACTTTGGTTTGAGATAACTATTTGACGATCGCGCTTTGGACTTGTTCGATCGCAATTTCCGAACTCAACTCAGCAACTGGCGAAACCGGCAAATCCAGCTCGCCGCCCGGAGCTTCCGGGTGTTCGCGAACGGCTGCAACCGCATCTGCTGACTCAGCTACACCTGCATCTGCGATCGGATCGATCGGCTCTTCAAAAACTTCAAAATTATCGGTCATCGCAGCGCAAGCAGCAGAAGCGCGCTTGCCGGCGCGGTAGCTCATGTAGGCCGCACCGGAGCCCAAAACGGCACCCAAACCTAAGAAACCGAGAGCTGCTGTTTTGTAGGATTTCCACGGATTCATTCCATCCGAACCGCCGGAACCTAGGAGCGTTGTCGCAGAACCAGATTGAGCCGCCCCAGATTTGCTGTAGGAACAGGGGAAAGCAGATGCAGCGTCACCTATGGCGATGCTGCTTGCGATCGCGACGACAGAAGCAATGCCAGCTAACACTTGAAACTTCTTCATGGTGTTCTGGAGATTGTAAAGGATAATTAAAAAATTAATGGTAGCAGCTCTTTACAAATCTATCAACTTTGGGCGCCGTCCAAATCGCGGATCGATCGCAAATGTCAACTATAGCCTCACGCAATTCAAATTTAAAATTGTCCGTTTGAAAACCTGGAATGGTTGCTATGTAAGCGTTTTAAGTAACCGAACGGCAGAAGTTGAAGTTTTGTGAACCAATATTTCGATCGCACCCAAATTAGAACATCTAAGGTCAGACAGTAGAAAATTTAGTTACAGACTGGCAAAAACTTGGTGACAAACTACTTTTAAGGCTACTTTTGAAAAGGCTTAGTTATTGGAAAAACTCTTATTTTTATGACAGACAGCGGGAATCAAGGCATTGAGCGAGCCCCTCGCCGATTGTTGGTGACGGGCGGGGCTGGATTTATCGGCTCGAATTTTGTACATCACTGGTGCAGCAGCTATGGGGGCGATCGAGTAGTCGTACTCGACGCTTTAACCTACGCCGGAAACAGACAAACCCTGGCAACTTTGGAAGGAGGAGAAAATTTTCGGTTTGTGCAGGGGGATATTTGCGATCGTACTCTAGTCGATACCTTGCTGAAAGAAGAAAACATCACCACAGTCGCCCACTTTGCCGCAGAATCCCACGTTGACAGGTCAATTATCGGGCCTGCCGCCTTTGTTCAAACAAACGTTGTCGGAACCTTCACGCTTTTAGAAGCCTTCCGCAAGCATTTTGAAGCAATTGATGAGCCCTCTCTCAAAGCACAAATGCGCTTTCTCCACGTTTCTACCGACGAAGTTTACGGCAGTCTCGGCCCCGACGACCCAGCATTTACAGAAACAACCGCCTACTCGCCCAACAGTCCCTACTCAGCCTCCAAAGCTGGCAGCGACCACCTCGCCCGCGCCTATTTCCACACCTACGGCGTCCCGACAATTATCACCAACTGTTCCAACAATTACGGCCCCTATCACTTCCCAGAAAAGCTCATTCCATTAATGTGCATTAATATGCTATTGGGCAAACCGCTGCCAGTTTACGGCGACGGTCAAAACGTGCGAGATTGGCTCTACGTTCTCGACCACTGCCGCGCTTTAGATGTCGTTATCCACCGCGGCCAGCCTGGGGAAACCTACAATGTTGGCGGCAACAACGAGGTAAAAAATCTCGATTTAGTAAAAATGCTGTGCCAGCTAATGGACGAATTAGCTGAGGATTTGCCCGCCCGTCCTTGCGAACAACTGATCTCATTTGTCAAAGACAGAGCCGGGCACGATCGGCGTTATGCTATTGATGCCAGCAAAATTAAAACTGAGTTAGGTTGGACTCCCTCAGTAACAGTTGAAGAAGGTTTGCGGCAGACTGTGGAATGGTACTTAGCCCATCGGGAGTGGTGGGAACCCCTGCTTTCGGAGGAATATCAAACTTACTACAGCAAGATATACGCCAATTAGTCACTTACGTGCGATCGCTCCCGTATAGCGTGCGATATCGTTTCCGGTTGGATCGGAATTGTATATTTGGATGGTCAGTGCGAGCGTCTGGCTCGCGATCCATGCCGTTCGCTACGGATGATCGCACTACTACTGTATGATTCCGACGTAACCGGATTTGATATGAATCATTAACCGGGTTTTTTAACTTTTATCCACGGCTTGAACGAAGTATTTTGGTTGAAAAACCCGGTTTCTGCGTAACTCCTGATTTAATTAAGTGCATCTCACTATCATAAATATTCACCCTTGTCAATCTTTGTAAAGATTTAGTTACAAGTCATCAGCAAAACATAAATGCAACTGTTTGTAGCTGATAATTTTAATAGAGTTACCAAATCAAGCATTTTAGAAGCTTTTAGTAAAAACAGAAAGCAGCAATGACCGAAATCAACTGGCTCAAGCAGCTCCAAGAACCCAAATACTGGGTGTTAGCGATCGCAGCAGGTTTGATTACCCTGCACCTAACTCTGACTTCTAGAACAAACGACACTGACCTCTTCGGCACAATGTTACTGTTTTGGGGAGTCGTGGCATTTCTTATTTGGGAAAGACACGAATCCTTAACTTTTGAAAGCGGAGTTTTCGCCAGCTTCTTTGGGGCATCGTTAATTGGTTTAATATTGCTCAAAAGTTCCTCTATATATGGATACGACTTTTTTATCAGAGCAACGCCTTTTTTGTCGGGAATCAGTCTCGCAATGCTTGCTTCTGGAACAAAAGGACTGAAACAATATTGGCAGGAACTTCTAATTCTTGCCTATACAGCTATTCCTCCCGGGTTGATCGGATTAATTGATGTAGCGAAATTAACGGCTAAGTTTTCAGCTTTTATCCTGCACTATTTAGGATTTGAAGTTGTACGCCAAGGGGTTTTTCTGATTTTAGAAAAAGGCAGCGTGGAAGTGTATCACGGCTGTTCGGGGGTGAATGCAATTCTACAATTGTTAGGACTTGCTTTAGTTTTTTTGCTGATGTTTCCTACAACTACGGGACAAAAAATTGTAGTACCTATTGTGGCAGTCCTGATTGCATTTACCGTAAATGCAGCGCGAGTTGCTCTCATGGCCGTGTTGGTAGCGCTATCTCAAACAGAAGCATTTAAATACTGGCACGAAGGAAATGGTTCGGTAGTCTTTTCGATGATTGCTGTATTTATTTTCGGAATATTCTGCTGGTTTGCCATCTTAAAAAACGAACCAGAAAATAAGAAAAAACAAAACTGCTAATGACTATTACCTACTGGAAACCAGTTAGAATTTCCCTGTTGGCTGTTACTTTAGGAGCGGTTTTATTAGTTGCAGGAAAGTTGGTCTTGTATCCATCGACTGGCAATCTTGCTGCAACCCCGTTTGAGTTTCCAGAGTCAGTGCCTCTAGCAGATTGGCAACTGCAAAAGAGCGCGGCGCTGAAAATTACCGATACTTCAGAAGTCAAGGCAGCCAGAAAATATGAATATCAAAAAAATAACATTTCTCTAGAAATAGAGATGCGCTACGCGGTAAACACCAACGGGGATGTGGAAAGTATGATGAAGGGACATACTATTCTCAAGTCGTCTCCTGGTAAACTAGCATTGGTAAGCACTCAAGGGGTAGGTTTTCACGGAATTTTGCAAAAGCAAAATCGACTGTATTTGAGTTCGTGTATCAATCCTCGCGGCGGTGCTACAGTCACTGCCGAACAGTTTAGATACAATCGGAATACTCGCGATTGGCAGGCAAACCGCATTCTGTTTTGGCTGTTGGGTAGGGGAAATATTCAAGACCGGCGCTGTTTGTGGACTCAGATGTCTGTACCTTTGGATAAAACACCTCCAGAAAATGCCCAAAAAATTCTAGAGAATGCTTGGGTTTCTTGGTATGGGTGGTGGCAGCCGCGATTTCCCGAACCTTGAGTCGAGTCAGTCGATTTTAGATTTTAGATTTTAGATTTTAGATTTACTCCACAGGTGAATCTGGAAGCTTGAACGAGAGTCTAAAATTTTTGACTCTCCACGACTGCTGTCGTTTGCAAGTATCCGTTTTTGGGCGGGGTCAAGAGAGATTTTTCTTAACAACAATTCTGATTATTTTATGAATGACGTACAAGGCGAGCAAGGTTTTTCTATCTACAGGCTGCGTTGGATTGGCTACGGTCTATTAATTCTGTCTTTATTAGATACGATTGCAGTTCTTATACCAGGCAATTTTGGCAATCGCGTCTGGGAATTGCAGACGATTGGGGCAATAGTGGAACGGGTGCCAGTTCCTCTACTGGCAATGGCGCTGATATTTTTTGGAGAAGAGTATGACCGCAAACGTTTGGAAGACATTTTTTTGAAGGTTTTGTCTTGGGCTTGTCTGCTGTTGGCGCTGGTTTTTCTGTTGATGCTGCCTTTGGGAATTTTTGGCACTATCTTCGTCAACAACCAAAACAACAAGCAAATTACTACTCAAGCAAACCAACAATTAGCTCAGTTGCAGCAGGTGGAAGAACGGCTGAATAAGGGTAGTCCTGAAGATTTAAAGAATTTGGCGGGGGAACTTACCCGTCTGGGGGTACAAACGGATACGCAAAACCCGCAGGAATTGAAAAACCAAATTCTTTCGAGAATTACTCCGGCTAAGGAACGGTTGCAGACGCAAAGTGCTGCGGTTCAGTCAAGTCAGCGCTTGGGGTTATTTAAAAATGCAGTTAAGTGGCTGCTGGGCGCGCTGATTTCTAGCGTTTTGTTTTTTACGCTGTGGCGCGGTACTGATTGGGCTCGGTAGTAGTTTTGAGTGCGCGAGTTATATGTAATATCAATTCTGGTTGCACTCCTACAGATGATAGCAACTCTGGACACGGCACTGCCGTGTCCCTACCCCAAAATAATCATGAGCGCTCGCGACAGATGTAACTATCGTCTAATTAATTGTAGGGAAACGGCACTGCCGTGTCCTGACTGTGGGTAATATTAATTCTGATGCTACCGGGATTTGATATAGCGCGTACATTTCGCACCCTACGAACTGATAAATGCAAACATAATCCACAAGTTTAAACATCTATTATTTAAGAGTCTGCACTTCCCAATCTTCTGACGGTGCTGCAGGTTCAAAGGGGTCATCATAGCGCTTGACAGTACCGTGTAGAGGATACAAAAAAGCTTTACTCATCGTTTCGTTAACCAAATTTAGATAATCAACCAATTCTTGATATTGATCTAGTTCTGTTTCTTGTTCAGAAGTGAGAGCAGATTCGGTTTTTTGAACGATTAAGGTTTCTATTCGCTCCTGTATTTTGGTGGAAATGCGAAATATTAGGAGTCCTTTTACTAGCTCAATATGAATATAACCCTCGCTCGGTAAGCTGTTTGGTAAACGGTGCAGATTGAGAAGCAAATTAGTTGTCATAGTAGCTTGGTTTAAAGGTTAGATTTTAACGCGCTACTTTGAAATAGGAATAGTCCGACTTTTAGTCTTAATATAAATAATTTTTGTTTTAACATTTTGTTCAAAGCTAGGAGTTACTGAAGTTCCAGGATACTCTTCAGAGTCTAAAGTGATAACCACGGAGCAACCACAGCGAATATTGAAGCGATCGCATTTGCCAATGACGACATAAAAATCTCTGAAGCCTAAGTTGTATTTGTAACCGTCAAACTCTGCACTGGTAAGGTGCTGATACGGGCCGAATACCAGCAGTGAAAAAGCACTATACACCGCGATCATCAAAGCTAGCAAAGACAACATAATTGCAGCGGCGCTAGTACAAGCCAGAACCTTTGTCTCCTCCGTCACTTCAGAATAATGCGAAAGAGGAATGAGAATCGACACCACCAGCACAATTAGGCCTGTCAGCGGCCTAGCTGTAGAGTTGTAAAAAAGCACTGCCCAGTAAAAAACAGTGTTCTTGTGGATTGGTACATCTCCTTCCAAATTGCAGGGCAAGTTAGCTGGTATTTGTGCTAAAGACCCAGATAGGCTAATCAACACTGCCATAACCAGGGCACCGATACCGAGCAACATTCTCCAATTTTTCCAGACAGTTTTTTGTGCCATTTTTAAATCTTACACTGGATTTTAGTAGGTTATACGGTTAGCAATACATTGGTATCAACTAACAATTTAGGTGCTGTATGAGGGTATTTTCTAGTTTGTCGGCAATTCCTTCGACCCAGTTTTCATCTTGTTTTGTATAGCTGCGGGGCGCGTTAGCACCTAAGATTAAAACGCCTTGATTTCCCAGTGGCTGACAGATGACTCCTTGGGTATTTTCTGGTAAATAGTCAAATTCTATTTTGCCGGGATAAATATTGAGATTTACTAAATAAATTGGTTTGTTTTTGTCGAAGACTCGCTGCAAAATAGGCCCCGGTTTGACTTCGGGATTGATGCCTAAAATGCCGCGCCGCAATAAAACTTTTCCTCGATACAAAATCACGATCGACCTTGTGGCGGTATTTGTCAACAGCAAACGCGACGCCCAAGCTAATTCTATTTTTACCGCATCTGGCAAATCCGGCGCAAATTCAAAACCTTCTTCGCCGATAAGTTGTACGGAATCGGGCGATCGCGCTTGCACCTGCTGCCACAGCAAACCTGTTAAAATCAGCAGAGCGCTGATAATTACTCCCAAAGCGTCCGATCGAGCTTGAGAATCTGTGATTTGCTCTGTCAGCAAGCGGTTGACCATTAGCAGCGTACCTGCTAACCCTCCTGCAACTAAGGGCAATTGCCGCAAAACTTTATTTGGATCGGATTTTGTCATTAATCAGTTGGCTGTTGACTGTTCACTGTTGACTGTTCGCTGTTGGCTGTTGGTTATTGGCAGTCAACCGTCAATTGCCAACTGCCAACTGCCACATGACTTTATCCGACTTCCCCAATTTCGACAATTCGCTGGAACAGATAGCCGGTGCCGCGGGCGGTGAGAATTAATTCAGGATTGCTGGGGTCGTCTTCCAACTTTGCCCTAAGCCGGGAGATGTGAACGTCCACTACGCGGGTGTCTACGTGGCGTTCTGGCGTGTATCCCCACACTTCCTGCAAAATTTCCGATCGCGAAAAAGGCTCTCCCGATCGGCTCACAAGCAGCTCTAACAAGCTGAATTCCATGCCCGTGAGCCGAATTCGTTCGTCGCCTTTGTAAACTTGGCGCTTGTTGGTGTCAATCCTAATATTGGTGACGTGGATGACTCCAGAGCTGGGAATGCCCGACGCGCCGTTTTTGTCAACCCGGCGCAGTACCGAACGGATGCGGGCTTCGAGTTCTTTGGGAGAGAAAGGTTTGACGACGTAATCGTCTGCGCCCAATTCTAAACCGGTGATGCGATCGGCTACGTCTCCCAAAGCGGTTAGCATGATGATGGGCACGTCTGACTCTTTGCGCAACTCCTGACAGACGCCGTAACCGTCGAGCTTCGGCATCATCACGTCCAAAACCACTAAGTCGGGTTCGGTGTTGCGAAATGTTTCGAGAGCTTCTTCGCCGTCAGCAGCGGTGACGACATCGTAACCAATCATGGAAAGGCGAGTCTCCAGAATGCGCCGGATACTGGCTTCGTCATCGACTACCAGAATTTTTTCTTTATGGTTTTCCAATTTACCGAGCACTCCTTAAGTTACATTTCAGATAATGTTAATTTTTTTTACCCTATCATAGAAGACACAAACTCATTGGCCTGTGGCGCTCGGTCTGAAAGCTTAATAATTGCTTTAACTCAGACTTTTTAAAATGTTAAGGTGACTAAGCTGTTACGCATTTAAACCATTAACGATCCAGGTAAGGTGCGTCAGCTAGAACGCTTACTATACATGGGAAACGCTTCTTTACTGACGCACCCTACTATCCTCCTTTAAATGCCGAACAGCTTATTTATCATAGTAAACAATGCCTAAGCCTCGAATACAATATATTTGTCGGGAATGCGGGTATGATTCACCACAATATTTTGGCAGGTGTCCTAGCTGTCACAAGTGGGATTCTTTTGACGAGCAGTTAGAACAACCGACTGGTGGTGTGTCGCGGGCTGGTTTAACTGGGGTGACAACTAAGGCAGCGGGCGGTTCGCCTCCTGATAAGTCGAAGGGTCAACCGAGGGTATCTTTTAGATTATCGCAGATTTCCGACCAAACTCAGTCTCGCTGGCCTTCTGGCTACGGGGAGCTCGATCGAGTTTTGGGAGGGGGGATTGTTCCGGGCTCGCTGGTGTTGATTGGGGGGGAACCGGGAATCGGGAAATCGACGCTGCTGTTGCAGGTGGCGAATATGTTAGCCCGCAAGGATCGGATACTGTATGTCAGTGCGGAGGAGTCCGGCCAGCAGGTGAAGTTGCGATCGCAGCGTTTGGGCGTGGCTAATCCGGTTGATTTGTCAAGCAACGGCGGACATAAATCCGATCGCAATGGGGAAGCTAAAACGGATTCCGAGGACAATTCAGCGGAGAATTTCTATTTGCTTCCAGAGACGGATTTAGAAGTTGTTTTGCGGGAGTTGGAAGCGCTGAAACCGAATGTGGCGGTGATTGACAGCATCCAAACTATTTATTTTGCTAGTTTAACATCGGCTCCGGGTTCGGTGGCTCAGGTGCGGGAATGTACGTCTGCTTTGATGCAGGTTGCGAAAAGGGAAAATATTACTTTATTTATTGTCGGTCACGTTACGAAAGATGGAGCTTTGGCGGGGCCGAGGGTTTTGGAACATTTGGTAGATACTGTACTTTATTTTGAGGGCGATCGCTTTGCTTCTCACCGACTTTTGCGATCGATGAAAAACCGTTTTGGCGCGACTCATGAAATCGGTGTTTTTGAAATGGTAGCCAACGGTTTGCGAGAAGTAGATAATCCGTCGGAGTTGTTTTTAGGAAATAGAGATGAATTTTCTCCCGGTACTTCGACGACGGTTACTTGCGAAGGAACTCGACCGATTTTAGTGGAAATTCAGGCATTAGTTAGCCCTGCGAGTTTCGGTTCGCCGCGCCGCACTACTACTGGTGTGGACAATGCTAGATTGCAGCAAATTTTAGCTGTTTTGGAGAAAAGGGTGGGGATTCCTTTATCTAAATTAGATGTGATTTTGGCAACTGTGGGCGGGTTGAAGGTGGATGAACCGGCGGCGGATTTGGCAGTTGCGATCGCCGTTGTGGCCAGTTTTCGCGATCGGGTAATCGATGCGCGCACAGTTTTGCTCGGAGAAGTGGGTTTGGGGGGACAGGTGCGGCCGGTTTCCCAATTAGAATTGCGACTGAGGGAAGCGGCAAAATTGGGTTTCAAAAGGGCGATTATTCCTAAGAATCAACCGGTGCCGGAGTTAGGGATGGAGATTATTCCGGTGGCGAAAGTAATCGATGCAATTATTGCGGCGATTCCTGCTACACCGGCTCAGTTGCAGTCTGCTGATATGGAGTTGCAGTCTGTTGATTTGGAGGAAGAGGATTTGTTTAATTGAGTTAGAATGGTGATGTTGAAAAGTGACATTAAGGAGGCATAAATCATGTATCAAGTAGACATTGTTGAGGCAAAAGAAAAACTTCTTGAATTAATAGAAGCGGCCATGAGAGGTGAAGAAGTTGCGATTACTCAAGACAACCAGCCTGTTGTAAAATTGGTAGTAATTGCCAAACAAGCTAAACCCAATCGACAAGCAGGAAGTGCTAAAGGAATGGTTTGGATGTCCGATGATTTTGACGAACCGCTAGAAGAGTTTAAGGAGTACATGGAATGAGGTTGTTGTTGGACACTCATGCCTTTATTTGGTATACGACAGACAGTTCGAGACTCACCACAACAGGGCGATCGCTAATTGACAACGGAGATAACGATATTCTCCTCAGTACAGCTAGCGTCTGGGAAATGGCGATTAAACATAGTATAGGCAGGCTAAATTTTAGTATGCCTTTTATGGAGTTTATTAAGCAGCAGATCGCACTTAATAGAATTGAGATACTGGAGATTAATCTCGACCACATTGAGGTTGTGGCTTCACTGCCTTTGCATCACCGCGATCCATTTGACAGGATGATAATTGCACAATCTATGGCGGAACAGATACCTGTTTTGAGCGTTGATGCTATTTTTGATGCTTATGCGATCGCGCGGCTGTGGTGAATTAAGCTAGTATAAAAATAAAGAGGCAAAAAGGAGGTAATAGCAACGTGAGCGTTAGATTACATCCCCATGCTCAAGCACGATTGATTGAGCGAGGTGCAACTGAGGCAGAATTAATTGCGACTGTAGAAAGTGGCACAACTTTTCCGGCTCAATTTGGCAGAACCGGATTTAGGCGCAACTTTTCCTTCAATGCTGAGTGGCAGGGAAAAGTTTATGCTATGAAGAAAGTAGAGGCGATCGCAGCGTCAGAAGGCGAAGACTAGATGATTATCACTGTAATTGTCAAATTCTTTTGAGCAGGAGGTTCCCGTGAAACTGACTTACGATCCGAGATACAACGTAGCTTATATATACCTGAAAGAAAAAACCACACAGGTAAAAACTATCCAGGTTAGCGAGCAAATGAATGTGGATATTGCCCCAGACGGTACTATTTATGGAATTGAATTACTCAATGCCAATCAACAATTAGGGTCGGATAGTCAAGGAAAACTGATTGTTGTCAACGAAGCTTTGGGAGAATATTCTGAGATTAAACTCGCACTATAACTGCCTTAATAAAATTATGTTAAATACAGATTAAAACCTACCATGAAAGCATACGAGTTTCCCGCAAAAGTCACAGATGAAGGGAAAATAGAATTTCCCGATACCCTCTTAAAATACTTGGCAGCTAACCAACAAGTCAGAGTTATTGTTCTGGTGCAAGAACCAACTGACACAGAAGATGAAGAAGAGGAAAACGCTGCTTGGCATCGTCTTGCCACCGAACAATTCTTTGGTGATTGCAGCGAAGAAGACGCAATTTACGATGAGATTTGAGCTAGGACTAATTATCTCTTTGGAGAATTAGTTCTAGTTGCATTCCTGTTTGCGGGTGCAGCCGAAACTAAACGCCGTCCTGGTTTGGTACTGTTGGACACAGGAGATGAAGACATGATTATTGCTAAGATAACCAGTCAAATCTCTCGCACAACTTTTGATGTAGAAATTCGGGAATGGCAACAAGCAGGATTAAATCGACCTTCAGCGGTTCGCTTGCATAAACTGAACACATTACAAAAAAGTTTAGTTGAACGTAGACTGGGAATATTAACCCCTGATGATTTGGCACAAGTGCGAGAAAGAATACAACACATATGGTATTCTATTTGAGCAGGTTGAAAAAAATATTTACTTGCCAAATTTTTGAGGTGCGTTTTCACGAAACATGAACAAATCAAAAAGACGCAAAAATCAGTGGTCAAATGAACTAAACGACATCATTAGAGGTGCATCGGGGGGCTTTTTATTCGGAATTCCCCTGCTTTATACGATGGAGGTTTGGTGGATCGGTTCGTATACTACACCAGCGGAAATGTCGATCGCGATCGCAACTACTTGTATCGCCGTTTTCTTGCTGACTCGCACTGAAGGTTTTCGCAAAACTAAGGACATCCGCTGGCTAGATGCTGCAATCGATACCGTAGAAGCGATCGCCATTGGCATTGTCTGCGCGGCTTTTGTCCTGTTTTTGCTCAGGGAAATTACCCCGGAGACTCCGCTGCAAGAAACTTTGGGGAAAATCATCTTTGAAGGCCTGCCATTTTCCTTGGGAGTTGCCCTGGCAAGCGGTTTCTTGAGTGGCGATCGCTATCAAACTTCAGATAGCGACAGCGAACCTACCATTAATCCAACTTTAGCAGATATCGGCGCTACTTTAATCGGCGCGATGATCATTGCTTTCAGTATCGCCCCAACTGACGAAATTCCCATGCTAGCGGCAGCGATTTCGCCACCTTGGCAATTAGCAATTATCGCCGCTTCGCTGCTAATTTCCTACGGTATTGTATTTGTAGCAGGCTTTACTTATCAAGCAAAACGGCAGCAGCAGCAAGGGATTTTTCAGCGTCCCCTCAGCGAAACTGTCATGGCCTATTTAGTGTCGCTGGCGGCTTCTGCATTTATGATGTTTTTCTTCCAAAAACTCACTTTTGACGACCCGTGGTCGATTTGGTTGAGCTATACGTTAGTATTGGGATTGCCGGCGGCTGTTGGCGGCGCGGCGGGGAGGTTGACGGTATGACGGAAAGTAATAACGAACAGCAACCAAAAAAAACTTTTGCTGAATGGGCGACATTTGCGATCGCCTGCTCGATCCTTTCTATCCTCACCGGACTCGTAATCTACAACTGGGTGACTAAAAAACAGGAACCTCCGATTATTTCCGTCACTCGCAACACGCCTATTCGCGAAACTCAAGGGCAATTTTACGTGCCGTTTACAGTAACTAACACGGGCGGCGAAACGGCAGAATCAGTGCAAATTATTGTCGAACTGCGCGTCAATGGCGAAGTCTTGGAATCCGGCGATCAACAAATTGATTTTTTGTCAAGCGGCGAAACTGAAGAAGGAGCTTTTATCTTCAGCCGCAACCCCAGTCAAGGTGAATTGATTGTGCGATCGAGCAGTTACAAACAGCCTTAACACAGATAAAAATCGGCGGTTAAAACCTTTTCACCTCTGTGAACTCTTTCTCTTCCTTCGCGCCCTTAGCGTCTTCGCTGTTCGTTCAATCTCAAAACCCCCTTGCGCGTTGGCATTTATTGCTATAGTCCGCGCAGGCGGGATTTCAATCGCTTTGGAAGTGCGATCGAGCTAACGCTTCACCAAATTGTGTTCCCACTTCCAAACACAGCTAGAAATCAAATTTGTACAAATATGAGCCGTAATGGGCACTAACAAATTCCCAGTAGCTAAAACACTGTAACCCAACAGCAATCCGACAGCCGTTGCCCAAACAGCATAAGGCCACTGATCCATGCCTCCCAAGTGCAGAATGCCGAAACAAAAACTCGATAAAACTAAACCGGTAACATTCAATCCCAAAGCAGACAGCATCACGCCTCGAAATAGCAATTCTTCGCTAAGTCCCGGCAGCAGTCCCAGCCAAATTAAATCAGGCCAAAACAAAGGTTTGAGCACTACTTCCAAGTAAACATCTGCACTCCGGCGATAACCCGGCCAGAGGTGATAAACGATCGCACTGCCGCCTGTAATTGCCAGTCCGATCGCACATCCTTTGAGCAAGTCCATTCCTATCAATTTGACTGGCAAAAGCGATACCGATCCAAATAGCAACCACAATTTAGCTACCGCCAGCAACATAATTGCTGTCACGCCCATTGCTACTAAAACTTGGGTGCGCGTCAAGGGTTCAATTTCAGGATTTCCGGGAAGTTTTTCTGCCACTTAATCACTTTTAGATTTGAGGTTTGAGATTTTAGATTTGTTGGGTTTAGTCAGACAAACAACGCAGGGAGGAGATGTCTGCACCCAAGGAAGCTGGACTGATGCCGGCTCGCAAAGCGACCAAAACTCCGATCGCCTCTAAATATGAGTTTACCTGCAAAGCTTTGATTCCGAGTTTTTCTGGAGTCGCCTGCATCTGGGTTTTGTTGTCGCCCACAGCGATGATTTGTACGGACGATCGCCCGCTCAAACTCAGAATAGCACTGCCGCCGCAGGCTGTGGCGGGTATGACAACCGCATCGACTCGATCGGCGGTAATTGATAATTGATGGTGCTGCTGGCTTTCTGGCGCTACCAATTGGGGAGCTTTGCTGAGGCCCGCAAGCACGCAAGGTAGGAAAGTATAGCCGATTTCCTCAGCAGCCGATCGCGGGGACAGGTGCGGATCGAGGGGAAGCGCAGACAGCGCTGGGGCGTGGGCGCAGGGGATTTTAAACGTCCTGACTATGAGGTGGCTGATGACAGCTTCCGCGCCGGCGAGGGGGTCAACTCCTTTGCCGCGGCGGTAGTTTTCGAGGGCGAGGCTGCCTTCATCGTCGGGAAATCTGGCCACAACCGCGATCGCCTCTACTCTTGCTTGTTCGATCAATTTTTCTGCAGCGCGCAATAAACTGTCGGGATTGCCTATCGTCCCCCAGGATGCGCCTGATTCGGAAATACGCAATTCTACTTGCAGGGGGCGATCGGTTAAAACACAATCAGTTATATTCAAGCCCAATGTAGCTCTAGCAGCATCAACGGCTTGCAAGTGGCGCAACTGCAAGTCTGGTTCGATCGCGGAATCTAGGATTAAGCCGATGCGATTTTGATGTACCGGTTGCAGTCCCCAGCATCCGGCCGCAAATTTGTCGAGGGCGTAACCTTCAACGTAGAGGGCGTTAGGTATCGGCCAATAAAGTTGAGCGCCGTTGAGGACGTTGGGGTGAGTAATCAGGGTGTCTGAAATTTGGGCGATCGCCCTAGCCACGGGCAGCGCATCTCCTGCAAAGCCCCCGATCGAGGCTCCAACGCCTGTGGGGACTATCAAAACCACTGTTAAAGGGCGCCGGTTCACACTGTTACGGGGGATGCTTCCACGAGCACGTAGCCTTCTACCACAGCCTTTTGCCGATCGACATCCACGTCTGTGACTGCCCACCGCAGGGGTTCCCCGTGCTTTTGCAGTTCAATTTCAATCGCCGAGTGCAATTCTTCGGCGGTATCGTGGAGGTCAACTTCTGCGGAAATGAAATGGGTAGTCATCGGGCGATCCATAGTGGTTTTACGGAGATCGGTACTTAGCTAAATTTTAGCTTAGTCCTAGGATTTACCGAACTGGCGATCGTACACAATGTCTTCTTTTTCGGTTTCTATCTTCAAGTTCGATCGGGGATAAGCAATGCACAGCAACACATAACCTTCTGCCTGAAGTTCGGGACTGACGCCCATGCAATCAACTTGCTCAACTTCACCCTCAATAACTTTAGCAGCGCAAGTAGTACAAACCCCCGCATTGCAAGAGTTAGGCAGATCGATGCCCGCAGCGTTAGCGGCCAGTAGAATTTGTTTATCTTCCGGCACTTCTACGGTATAGGTAGAGCCTTGGTGGAGCAATTCAACAGTGTAAGTCTTAGACATATTTCAATGATTGGTTTTAATTCTCAATAGGAATTTACGCTAGATTTGCAAACAAAGCAATAAGTATTTTACCGCTGTTGGTGCTTTTGTGCAAATTTACAACTGCACTTTTTTTTGCTAAAAATTTTCATGAATTGGCTGGGGCGATCGGCATTTTGTCAAGGACTTTTTCACAAATTATCACGAGCCTCACGGGCGAACTCTGCCAAAAAGCACTTATACGTAACTAATTTTTGCCTTCAAGCCAACAACTCCTCAACAGCAACACTAAAACCCGGCAGCACTAGCTGAGTGCTGACTGTAGAACCCAGGTTAAAGGTTAACTTTTGAGTTTGAGTCATTATCATTATCCAGCAACTTTCTGGAAAAACTATCCAAACTTCCAGACAACCAGAATCTAAATACTCTTGTGCTTTCAGAAATATTTCTTCCGCAATATCAGTAGGAGAAACTATTTCTGCAATTAACGGCGGACTTTGAGGCAAAGTAGGAATATCCCCATATTCAGCAACAAGTTCAGGAGTCAGATAAGCTACATCAGGACGGCGCACTCGCCTGTCAGTACGACAAGGAACTTCTGTATAAACTTCGCCGCCTTGTCCGCTAGATATCTTATAACTTCTCCAAGAATAATCTAGTTTAGATTGGATTCGACTGTGTTTTACTGTCATGCCATTTTTCTCCGCGATTTGCCCGTCCACCCATTCCATATCGTCTGTGGGACTGGCTATAAAGTCTTCTAGAGAAACATTGTCTGATAAAACGGCAGCCATTACCATAGCCCTTTCCTCCTTTTTGCAGAATTCACTGATATTGTAGCAATCAATTGGTAATGGGTAATTGGGAATTGGTAATTGGTAATTGGAACTAACAAATAACCTATGCCCTATGCCCTATGCCCCATGCCCTATGCCCAATTTACTCAATATTAATTTGATTGGGAGGTTTAGGTTGATTCTGTTGCTCATCCTTCAAAGTTTTACGCCCAGAACTAGCATAATCTTTGTACATTTCGACAAACATCTTGGTTAACTGCTGCAAAGAAAGTTGTTCCCCATTAATTTGAGCTTTCATATAAGCTTTAAGCACTTCAATGTAAGCCAAACCGAGGGCAAGCGTGAGAGCTGCTGCCGTTGCACCGGAGATAGCACCGCCCACAACTGTACCAGCACCAGGAATCATTTTAATCAAATTAGTCACAATACTTCTGCCAACAGCAGTCACCCCGCCAGCGCCGCTAATCGCAGACAGCATCGCCGAAATAAACCCCTTATCAAAGGGCATTCCAAAAATTACAGTAATATTAGCAATCATTGCCGTTTGCATCGCCATCAAAATCGGCGCATCAGCAAACGGTACAGGAGTCGCACCGACTATCGCTGAACCGGCAACATAACCAGTTACATACTTAAACGCCATGTCAGATTTCAGCGAAACATTGGCAATTTGTTCTTTCACAAAAGCTTTTTTAGCGACTTCCGGCAGCAGTTGAAAAGTTGCATCCACCAATTTGTCTAAACCGTGAGATTTTACTGTATAATCCTCATCTATTTCTTCCGGTTCTGCCATGACGGGGATGATTTGACTAACTGGCAAATTCATGTGTTCGAGTTGCTTGAAAAACTCGCTGGGCTTTTTAGATGTAGTTTGAGTGAGCACTAAAATCACTGGTACATCTTTGACTTCCATTTCTTTCAGCCAGCTTTCCTCCACAGATTCTATTCTATTGGCGCTGTGATTGATGCAGTACCAGATGACGTGAATGTGTTCTTTAGGGTGCAGGAGTCTTTGGTCTTCAATCAGTTTAGCAACGTTTAATTGAATAACTTTAATTTGTTCGGCGTTGAGTTCGAGTCCGGGAGTATCGTAGACTGTAATTGGGCAATTCGGTTTTGTATATTGGCGGATGCCTTGAGTTATGGGGCGGCCGACTCCGGTTTCTGCTAAGCGCTGGCGAAAAACGGAATTGATCAGGGTACTTTTGCCGACTCCGGTTTTGCCGATGACTAAAACATTGCACTGTCCCACTTGGTTTTCTGCGTCTTTGAAGGCGTAGTAACTTCTATTTAAAAGCTCGTCTAAGGAAAAGTCGTCTGACATGGCGGTTTGCTCCGATAATGGTGGGATATTAATTCAATACCACCGAATATAATTCCAATGCTCTACAAACGAAGTCCGCGAAGGCGGACTGGGGAAGTCTTAAGAATATTGTAGCAATTTGATTTAAGAACTGGTGCAACGGGTAGAGGAGAGTTTTGTGTCGCGTGCTGCTAAATGAAAGGTTGTAGAATTTAGTTTAAGCTAGCAATCGATCGACATCAATGCTAAAACCTGTCAGGATTTGTTGGGTGCTGGCGGTATCGCCGGATCTAAATGTCAATATTTGATTTTGAGTTATCACGAATATTAAACGACTTTCGGGAAAAACTAACCAGACTTCCTGACAGCTAGATTCTAAATATTCCTGTGCTTTGAGGAAGACATCTTCAGCGATATCGGTGGGTGAAACTATTTCGGCAACTAAAGGGAAACTTTGGGGTAAAGTGGCAAGATTGCCAAATTGTGCAACTAATTCTGGTGTGAGATAAGCGACATCGGGCCGGCGAATTTGTTGCTTAGTGCGGCAAGGTGGTGAAATATAAACTTCTCCTCCTTGTTTGCTGGAAATCATGTAATTTGCCCAAGCACAACCCAGGCTTGATTGAATTTTACCATGCTTGAGCGTGGCTCCATTTTTCTCCACGAGTTGTCCGTCCACCCATTCCATGTTGTCGGGGGGATTAGCCATGAAGTCTTCTAAAGTAAAATTATTCTGTGCAGCAGTAGCAGTGACCATCGTCATTTCCTCGCTTTTGCATATTCGATGATACTATGACCGATTAGTACAGAGAAGGATATCTGATTCAATTATTCAATATTTTCAGTATTTTCAGACCGATCGCTGTCAGGCGGTAAAAAATCAGGATTAAGAACTTCTTCTTCAGTAAAGGGAGACTCTGGGGGAAATGTCGCAATAGATAAACCTGTTTCATCTGCGGCTAATTCCCTAGCATCTTGATAAGATTCACTAAAAATTTCTTCAAAAAAATGATATAAACTAGGACTGGTTTTGAAGGCATCTCGGATGCGTTTACGATGTTCACGAATGGTGTACACCCAACTATTTGTTCGTTTTTCTGGCTGATATTTATACTTAAGTAAGTGCATTAAAAGTACCCTCAAATTACTTTTTAAAGCATTTTTATCGCTTCTCCCCATACTTTCCAGTTCCTCTAGTAAGTTCTCTAAATCTATTTCGGAAAACTTTCCCTCTTTTAATAAGTTGATAGTTGTCTGTAACCACAGATAAAAATCCTGTTCATAAAGAGATGTTATTGCAGTTGTTATTGATTGGATAGTTGTCATTTTGTTTGACTCCCTTTCTCTTCTCTAGACATAAGTGTAACATATTCGATAATTTATCGCTGAAGTTAGCTTTACGGGCCCAAATGAGCCGAATGATGCAAGAAGTGCGATCGGTTTGTTTAAAGGTATGGAAAACTACTTTTAAATTTCCTGTTTCATCTAAGCCTATTATGATGTTCTATCAAACCTTCACCAATCGCGCAAACTCCTCTAACTTCACTTGTAGGTCATCCACCAGCATAAAACGATACCTTTCTGTAGCTTTCAACTTTTGGAAAACATAACTAGCAAAATCATCACACCACTTTTGCCTCTCAAGTTCATTCGAGATGTTCAACGCTCTGATTGATAGGTTATAAGGGTATTCTTCAAATCTTATATTTCGATCGTTTTCAAAATCATGCTTTCCTACAGTAAGAGTGATTGTTGAGTTGCGAAACTCATACCAGTTATCAGTACCATCAGAAATAAGCTCAAATTTTAGAGCCAATATCAACTCTAATTCTTTGATTAAATGTTCGATGTCCTGCGGAAGTTCTACAAAAATATCTAGTGTGCGAGACATAAAAAACCTCCTTTATTGAAACTCATCTCAAGGAGTTACTTGGACTTTTAGCATCTCCCAAGTTTCCCGTTCCATGTTCAAAATATTGCCCACTTCTTGCAAGAGTTCATAACCCTTTAAATCTATGGGAATTTCTTCTTCAATGAGAATATCGCACAAAGTCTCTAACGCCAAATTCCACTCGCCAGCCTGAATGTCTGAAACCAAAAATTCTATTTGAGTATCTGAAAGTTGTGGTTTCACGATGTTAATGACTTCATTGAGTTTACTTTCCACAATTTTATAGTCAAACATTTATTTGGCTCCTGACAATATTTATAGGGATTTTTGGGTAGGTTAGTAGGGAAGGCTGTAATGATTCCTCTCCCATCAGGTTCTACTATTACCCTAATACTAGCACTATCTCTAGTTCCTTCAATATGCCATCTTACAGGCTTACCAGCAAAGAAGTTACTTAAAATTTTAGCAAAGACTTAAAATAAGTATAAACTCTGAAACAATAAATTATCTTTGATTTTCTGACTATTAATGGCACTTTTGCAAGAAGCCTGGTATTAATATTATGGCCGGTAAAGACGATGATTTTATCCCATAATCATTGTAAAATTAAGTTGGTATTGAGAACACAATGATGGCACATTAAATGGATTGACGGAGTAATTCTAGCTCTTGCTTCATTAAAATGGGATCGCCAATTTGTAATATTCTGTCAAGAATTTCTAATTGCCTCTTCTTCTTACCTTTTTCTATCCATTTTTGATATTTCGGCTCGTCGAGCATTTTCTGATATTCCTGATATTCATTAACTTCTTCTTCAAAATCCTTTAGAGTTTTGTAAGGTAATTCCTTCATATTCTCTGGAACAGATATTATTTTATACTTTTCATTCGCAAGGATTTCACCAATATCTTCATTAAGCTCATAAGTTACATTTTTTTCATATGTGACAAAACATCCTTCTGTCTCTTCTTTATAGGAACAGTGAGACATGATTTTAACAATCCTGAATATATTGTTTTCTGTTGAAAATAAGATACATAAAGAATTTTGAGGAACATCATTTTTCTCTTTATCTATAGCCTGATTCGAGTGAAAACAATCTATATTATCACTATAATTAGCGAGGGTAGTTGCCTTGGCAAGAAGACCACTATCAGTCAAGACACCTAGTTCAATGAATTTACCACCTAGTGGTGTGCTGGTTATCAGTGCTTGATCTTTACGAGGGTGTTTTTCATTATATTTTATTTCATACTCCATAATTTCTTGATCCCACGGACGCGAGTTCCTACATTTATTTGACAAACGATAAATAAAATCTTTTGTTAAATTTAAGTTATGGATACTAATACATAATTCTCCATCACATTCAAGACCTGCCTTGGTTAGATTAGATGACCCTATGATAGAAAACCCTATTTCTCTATTGTCACGACGACCTAAAAAACAATAGGCTTTGATATGAAAGTTATTTTTGGGACAGATAAGAACAGGCTTAGCTTTAATCTTTGTTGATTCTTTGATAAATTTCAATAAATCTTGAATATTACTAGGGTCATTAAAATGATTTTTTGTTCCGATCGCAATCACAACTTCCGTATTTTCATCTAAATAAGGGTGTTCAAGAATCTTTTTTACTTTTTTCACCCCATCATCACTAACAAAAGCAGAAAAAAGATAAATTTTATCCCAAGAGTATTCTTTACAATCTAATAAAAAATCTATTGTCGTTTCCAAGCTTTTTTGACTGTCTTCCAAAATTACAAATTTTCTAATAACACTCATTGTAAATTACTCCAATTAATTGATATAAAACTTTTTAGGCATGATGTAAACCACAATTTGATTATCTTCCCTAAAACTGCGCGATCGCACCTAATAAAGTTGACTAAAAACATAATCAGCCAACTCAATCAAAGCCTGCTTTGACTCCGACGGCGGGAACCCTACCAAACGCATAACCGCAGACTGAGCGGACTTAGCCTGTAATTCCCGCGATCGCCCTCTGCTGGTTGGATGCCTGAAAAATCACTCATAACTCTCTACAACATCATAGTGTTTTGCAGCCACGCCTAAGCCTTGTAGCGCTAGCGCCCGCGTGGTTAGTGATGCTTGAGTTTCCCAGATATTGACGAAAAAAGGAACAGCGCGATCGGGGTTGCTTTCGGCAAAATCGAAGAATGCTTGGATTTGTTCGCCTACATTCCGATAGTGATCGGGTAAATCGCCACCGCCTGGGATGTTTGAAAGGTTACTCATGGGCTTAATTGCGATCGAGGGGAAGCGCATGGAAAAAATTGTATCTCTCAAAGTCTAGCTTGCTCTGCTAAAAAAAGCAACTTGTATCTGTAGCCACATAAACAGGACTTACGCAGGGACGCTACATATTAGCCGCTTTTGAAGAAAAGAATAGATTTTAAATTTTTCTTGCTAGTCTATCATTGATTCTCTCCCAGTTTTCTGATTAAAAATCTGACTTCTTCGAGCAGGGTATTAAATCGTTGGTCATTTTCTAATTTGTACTGTTGAAAATCCTCATCCCGCCGCCGCATTTCTTCATCCCGTCGCCGCGTTTCTTCATCGCGCCGCGAGTCTCTTTCTAAAAGAGCATTGACAGCACCTACAAGCATATCGACATTCCGAGTCGTTTGCTCTACAGTAGAAGCCAAATCATCCACCATTTCATCGTTCCAGCGTTCGGTTGTCATTTTTCTGCTTCCTTTACCTGTTTTCAATCAATATTTTACGACTCTTGGCTGCTATTTTTAGTCGATCGCTCTTCTTAGAAATGTTCCAGCAGATATTTCTCTTTTGCATAAACTTTTCGCAGCGATTCTAGGGCGATCGCACTTAACATCAATTTAATCACCCCCACCATTTCCCCCCACTCGAACAATTCAGAAACAGAAACAGCTTTCTGAAATCTCGCCGCATAAAAATCCACCCAAAAATCCGGCGCGTATCTCTCCTTCAGACTCGCCATCCGCCGCTTCCAATAACCAAAATCTAAACCAGAGGGCGATTCCACTCCCAAAACTGGCGGAAAGTCGGCATAACTGACAAACCGACTCATGCCTTGGGCGTGCACGTACAGGATATGCGCCCAGCACTCGAAGCGATATATTTGTTCTACCTTGATTTTCAGCAGGCGGGCGATCGCCTCTTTGGTAACGAACCGGCTCAATCTGTGTCTGGGGGTTGATTTTGGTCGAAAGCTTGCTAACATGGTTGATACATCCCACTTGATGGGAATTTTCAATGGTTGATACATCCCACTTGATGGGAATTTCAGATGGTTAATAAATCCCAGTTGATGGGATTTGAACTTTGATAGGCGATCGTCTTTAAGTTTTCCAGACGTTGGGGCGATCGCTTTTTACGATAAAACCATCATATGATGGTGTACCATCATTTGTCAAGTATGGGTTTAGTCAGATTAAAAGTCAGAGAACTAGCTAGCGAGAAAGGCTGGACGCTGAAAGAAGTTTCAGAACGATCGGGAGTAATTTACAGCACCGTCAGACACTACGCCCGCTGTCCGGGAGTGTCAACCATTGACTTTATTTCTATACACAAATTGGCTCGCACCTTTGATGTAATGATTGAAGACTTGGTGGAAATTGTGCAGGAGTGAGCGATCGCTTTTTACGATAAAATTTTATCCCAGAGTAAATCTAGTTTTTTGTCAATGGGTTTAATTAGATTGCGGGTTAGAGAATTTGCTGGTGAGAAAGGCTGGACGATCAAAGAGGTTTCTGACCGATCGGGAGTCAACTACAGCACCCTCAGCACCTATTCGCGTTCTCCAGGAATGGCAATGGTTGATTTTACTTGTCTGCTCAAGTTGGCACGTACTTTTGACGTGATGGTGGAAGATTTGGTTGAGGTTGTGAAAGAGTAGGGCGATCGCTTTTTACAGTACAATTCTCTGACTTACAGCACTTCCGGATGTTATGAGGTACAATAGAATTGACTAAAAATAATATACCAATGAAAGCATACTCAGTAGAT